>SKGK01000096.1 GCA_007117465.1 Clostridia bacterium
GAAGAGTACTTGCGGGTCACGCAGGATGGGGGGTGTTAATTCTTTTTGTGGCGGGTTTAATATTGATTGGGGTTGAAATAAGTATGCCAGGGTTTGGTATACCGGGCTTAACAGGACTCTCTTGTATTGTGCTAAGCATCCTTGTAGGCTCAGCAAATCCAATGCATGCAGCGGTATCTTTTAGTATAGCTATTTTGCTTAGCATTGTCGTATTAGTTGTGGTGTTTAAGTATGCACCGCGCAACCAATTGTTTAGTCATATTATTCTAAAATCAGAACAAAAAAATGATTCGGGCTATGTATCACACGGAGCAAATCAAGGGACACTCGTCGGGATGGAAGGGGAAGCGCTAACTCTTTTAAGGCCTGCGGGGACAGTGATGATGGGAGAAAAAAGACTTAGTGTAGTATCAGAAGGTGCATACATTCAAAAAGGCGCAAAAGTTAAGATTATTGCCGTAGAAGGCAGTCGTATTATTGTAAGAGAAAAACAGTAAAGCAAGAAAAAACAGGAGGGATTTATTATGTTCGAGCTAGGTACTAGCATTATTATCATGTCGATTATCATTTTAGGTTTTATCATTGTTTTGTTATCGTTTGTTCCGGTTGGACTTTGGATTAGTGCATTTGCAGCAAATGTCCGAATTGGCATTTTTACGCTTGTTGGGATGAGACTTAGAAGAGTTGTGCCTGCACGTATCGTTAATCCAATGATTAAATCGCAAAAAGCAGGCTTAGACGTAACGGTAGACAAATTAGAGACACATTATCTTGCAGGTGGTAATGTAGATAATGTGGTAAATGCACTTATCGCAGCACAAAGAGCTAATATTCCATTGCCGTTTGAAAGAGCGGCGGCTATTGATTTAGCAGGTAGGGATGTATTGCAAGCAGTAAAAATGAGTGTTAATCCGAAGGTTATCGAAACGCCTGTTGTTGCAGCAGTAGCAAAAGATGGGATTGAAGTAAAAGCAAGAGCGCGCGTAACCGTAAGAGCGAATATCGAACAATTAGTCGGTGGTGCAGGGGAAGACACAATCATTGCAAGAGTAGGGGAAGGAATTGTTACCACGGTCGGTTCTTCTGAAACGCACAAAGGCGTACTTGAAAATCCTGACCTAATCTCAAGAACAGTTCTTAATAAAGGACTAGATTCGGGTACCGCTTATGAGATTCTTTCTATTGACATTGCGGATGTAGATGTAGGCAGAAATATCGGTGCACATTTGCAAACAGACCAAGCAGAAGCGGATAAACGGATTGCACAGGCAAAAGCGGAAGAAAGAAGAGCAATGGCAATTGCAAGAGAACAAGAGATGAAAGCAGCGGTACAAGAGATGAGAGCAAAAGTGGTAGAAGCAGAAGCAGAAGTACCTAGAGCAATGGCAGAGGCACTTCGAACAGGTAAGATAGGGGTAATGGATTATTATAATCTTCAAAATATAAAAGCGGATACCGAAATGAGAGATTCTATTTCGCGTGTAGGTGAGAAAACAGAAAATCCAACTGATAAAAATAATAAGGCGTGATGCTAAATGGAAACGTTAATTTTAGGAATTATTGTGTATGTGGGATGGGCGATTATCAAAAATTTTGTAAAAGAAGGAACGGCGCCAGGTAGTTCTGCTAGACAACAGGGAACACCGCCGATTGCGAAAGGGCTACCAAAAGCAGATGTCTACAGAGACCATAATCCAATGGGTAAAGATAGCTGGAATGTGCTAAGAGATCCTTATGCACAAGAAAATGAAAAAATATATGATAAACCAACCCATATCGAACAGCTTAAAAATCAGCCAAACAAAAAACCGGCAACAGCACCAGCGCCAATCAATAAAAGGCCTGTGGCAAGCCAAAAATCAACACAAGATACGCAAAAGAGTGCGTATGATGCTCTCGTATTTGATAAACGGTCATTGGTAAATGGCATCATTATGAGAGAAGTATTAGGACCACCTAAAAGTAAAAGAAAATAGTAAACAGCCAATAACCCTAAAGGGTGTTAGTTTTCTCGCTTGATTCTATAAAAGTGCAAAAAATTCGGATAATGTTATCCGAATTTTTTGCATTAAATCGCAAAGATAACCAAAACCGTGCAAACACTTATTAAAAGGGGATTGCTAAAAAATACATTACCAATTCGCTAATATATTGTTAGCATAATTAAGTGTGAATAAGGTTAATTTAATTTTAGAAAGAAAAAATTATGTAAAGTAAATTAAAGTAAATAAAAAGAGGAGAAGATGCCGCTGCGCTAAGGGGAGATTGGAGTGAGGCATCTTGTATTCTAAAAAAACGTTGAAGAAAAAGCTAATTATATTGTTTTTAGTATTGATTATGGTACCTTTTAGTATAGCATTGCAGGGGTATTATCTCTTCCCTGGGAGTTTGATGCTATTAGAAGGACAGGAATATACGTATAAGATTGATATGGCAACACCCATTCCGATTGATGCACAAGTCAACAAAAGTGGGGTTTTAAGTTTTAACGGTGAGATTATTGAAGATACGCATAGACTAGCGCTAAATTCACCATTAGTCATAGAACCACAAGCACTAGGAGATTTTATTATTGATTTAAAGTTATTTGGTGTAATTCCGTTTAGGTCAGTAAATGTAAGTGTCTTGCCTAAAATGAGTGTTATACCGTGCGGCAATACAGTGGGAGTAAAGTTATATACGGATGGTATGTTGGTGATTGGCACTTCTGAAATTCAAGGTGCCGATGGCAGAAGTTATACACCGTGGAAAGATGCAAGTATTTATGAAGGAGACTATATTGAAACGGTTAACAACATTAAGATAAAAGATGCGCAGCATCTTATTTATCTAGTTGCAGCATCTAAAGGCAGAACATTAGACCTAGGCATAAGGAGAAAAGGGAAGCTATTAAATACGACTATTACACCCATAAAAGCATCCCAAGATTATCAGTATAAATTAGGATTATGGGTAAGAGATAGCACCGCTGGCATAGGGACACTTACCTTTTATGATCCAGACACTAGATACTTTGGCGCTTTAGGACATGGGATTACAGATATAGATACGGGAGAATTACTTACAGTGGGCAATGGCAATATACTAAGTTCTAGTATTCTTTCGGTAAGAAAAGGGGTAAAAGGAAGTCCCGGAGAATTAAAAGGAATTTTCACACACTATGATGCAAGCATTGGTGAAATAAAGAAAAATAGTGAGTGTGGTATTTTTGGCAAATTGTCTAAAGATGCGCAGCATAAATATTTAAATGAACCAATCCCTATTGCGCTGCGTTCGCAAGTAAGAGAAGGCAGAGCCTATATATTGTCAAATGTAAAAGGGGAAAAAATTGAGCAATATGAAATTGAAGTTCAAAAAGTAATGCGACAAAATGATGAGAGCTCTAAAGGTATGATTATAAAGATAACAGACCCAAGACTGATAAATATTACAGGTGGCATTGTGCAAGGGATGAGTGGCAGTCCCATCATCCAAGATGAACTCATTATAGGTGCTGTGACGCATGTTTTTATTAATGACCCAACAAGAGGCTATGGGATTTTTATCGATTGGATGTTAAAAAACGCGGGTGAACTTGCAAATGAAAAATAAAATACAATCATTTACCAATTTTAGAAATACGCTGGAAACTGCATCAAAATGCCAATTAGAGGGGATTAAAATGATTGATATGCTTGTTTTGATAGAAAAAATGTTGAATTTTATAAAAATAAAGCTTGATATTTTTGGATTTAGCAAATATAATATAATTATGTAAAAAAATACTAAAGAATTATGACGAAACAAACCGTATTATTATAAAAGGTGTGTTTTGTCATAATTCTTAAAAGACATCGAGGGGGAATTATTTTGTTTGACGACAAGCTTAGGATTGTAGTAGCGGACGACAACAAGGATTTTTGTGAGATTATTTCGGAGTATTTAAATGATCAAGAGGATTTTGAAGTCGTGGGAATAGCAAAAGATGGGATGGAGGCATGTGAATTAGTAATAAGTTTACAACCTGATATCGTTATCTTAGATGTTATTATGCCGCATCTTGACGGACTAGGGGTATTGGAAAAACTCAATAGTACAAAATTAGAGCGTAGACCAATCTATATTATGCTATCAGCGGTTGGACAAGATAAAATTACGCAAAGTGCAATGTCATTAGGTGCTGAATATTATGTAGTGAAGCCTTTTGATATGAATGTCTTGATAAATAGAATCAGGCAGTTTAAAGGTGCTGTAGGAAAGCAACAAACTAATAACGTAACGACCTCAGGAAAACTAAATGAAGTAAAAGCATCTTATAGTATACCACTTCGAGATATTGAATCAAGCGTAACGAAAGTAATTCATGAAATAGGAGTTCCAGCACATATTAAAGGATATCAGTATTTAAGAGATGCGATTATGATGGCGATAAGAGATATGGAAATTATTAATTCTATTACAAAACAGCTATATCCTAATATTGCAAATGATTATAATACGACGCCTAGTCGTGTAGAAAGAGCTATTAGACATGCGATAGAAGTCGCGTGGGGAAGAGGGCAGGTAGATCTACTAAACAACCTGTTTGGATATACGGTGCAGACATCGAAAGGAAAGCCTACCAATAGCGAATTTATCGCGATGATTGCGGATAAATTAAGACTTAAAATGAAAATTAGTGGCTGATAAAATAATAAGCAACAAACCTCCCCTATTATCATATGATGGTAGGGGAGGTTTTGCTAATGAGGTTAGGAAGACGACGTGGTTTATGGTGGAAACATCGATTCGTATTTAGGGCAAAACGGCGCAAAAATAAAAAATTTAATAAAATATTGATACTGGCATTAATATGTCTCTCTTTTACATATATGACAGCGTTTGTTAATAATAGGGTTAAACCAATTGTTATCGCTATGGCAGAAGTTAGAGGAAAGCACATTGCAATTGCGACAATGAATAAGGTCATCTATGAGCGTATTGATGAGTATGATGTAGGCTATACCGATTTGGTGAGACTACAAACAAATGCAGAAGGTAATATTACGTTGATGGAAGCAAATGTTGTCAAGATTAATAAGCTAAAATCAGATATTGCACTGCGTGTACAACAAGAGATTGAAAATATTGATACCAGTGAAATCAGTATACCATTTGGGAATATTTTTAGCAGTGATATTTTCTCAGGGATAGGACCTTACATACCTATTAGGCTTTTACCGGTGGGAAATGCACATACTGACTTTAAAAGTAGTTTTGAGGCAGCAGGGATTAATCAGACCAAACATGAAATTTCACTGATTGTAGAGAGTGAAGTACACGTGATACTGCCTATTTTTAACACATATTCAAAAGTAAGTACTGTAGTACCGATTGCGCAAACCATTATTGTGGGAAAAGTACCCGATCAGTATGTGAACATAGAAGGGTTAGGAGTTTTACCTTATCCAAACCAGTAAGGGTATTTTATTGATTGTGTCTAATACTTAAAAATATTTTAATGTGAGCATAATACTTTTGTAATATCTTTGCGATATAATAGGTATAATGTGTATTTTTCAAGTTGTAGCATTTAGACAAAAGAAAAGACAAGGAGTGATTTTTAATGTTGTTAAGTTTGCAAGGACATTTACATCCAGTTGCATGGTTTATTATTACGATAATTGTATTTATCTTTATAAGTGCATTTATGATTAACTTATTAATCCGTAAAAAATATGCTAAGATCCAACAAGATTTAGATGATCGAGTACAACGGAGAAATGAGCAGTATGAGTCTAATGTACTCAATATTATTATTGAAGATTATAAAAGTGCATCCATGGGAAATTACAGCGAGGTAAATACGCAGGCAATTATTGAAAAATCTTTTAACCAGGAACTGCGTACTTTAAATATGGGTGAGCGCTATGTCAAACATGCGACATCTTTGATGATTGTATTAGGTCTACTCGGTACCTTTTTTGGTCTTACGTTAGCAGTAGGAGAGATTGTACAAACGCTAGCAGGCTCAGCAGCAAGTGAGATTATGGACAACTTCACACCTTTTGTAGAAGGGCTTCTAAGTGCTGTATTAGGTATGGCAGTTGCATTTATTACAAGTCTAGTAGGGATTAGTTGTTCTGTGATGTTAACGGTTTTAAATATCGTTTTTGATGTAGAAGAAGCCAGAGAAACGCTGATGGTGCATGTTGAAGAGTACCTAGATAATACAGTTGCATTGGTGCTTTCAAAAGATAAGCAGACAGAATATAGTATGATGAACAATATTTTGCGCAATACTTTTGTAGAATTTGGCGAGAAGATAGAAAAGACACTACAGCGTACGGTAGATAAATTTGGGGATAAATTATCCCATGTGGTGATGGAGGTAGAAGTGTCCTCAAAGGCATTAGATGGTACAGTGGAAAAATTTGATGCTTCTCTTAAAAACTTTGCAGGAAACATTCGTGATTTCAGCGAATTTAACTTTAACCTGCGCAATAACATAGAGCGGATGGATGTAAGCTTCATTAAAGTAGCGGAAGCGATTCAAAGTACCTCTAAGATTATTGAGCATAACTATGAGGAGATAGAGAATTTCTCACGTAATATGAAAGAAGCGTCAGGCGAAATGACCATTTATAATAAACAGGTCATTAAAAGTATGAGCAACTTAGTGGCAGAAGTGCAAGCGAGTGTAAGTTCGATGCAAGAGTTAAGCGGTATTTTGCACCAAGATATGAATGCAAGAATGGAGTATGTACAAAAGTATGAACAATCATTATCAGCACTCATTATCAAAATAGAACAGGAAATTAAGTCAATGGGACTACAAACGCTCAAAGTATTTGGGGACTCACTAGAACAAAGCGGCAAGATAACAACCCAAAATATATCCGGTCAAATAAACGGTGTATGCGATGAAATGATAAAAGTAGTGGATACATTAAAAGATCACCAAAAGATATTTGCTAAAACCATTGCCATGTTACCCGATCAGATGCTTGCCTATCAAGAAGCGGCAGCAGCAAAGATGGACAAGCAGTTAGCTCAAATAAAAGAAAAATGATAACTAGGTCAAATTTGTTGATGGGGGTGGAGAGATGAAGATCAGGCGTCGGAAATTTAAAAAAAGTACAGAGCCACAAAGTTTTTGGCCTTCTTTTACCGATGTAATGTCTACTATTGCATTAGTACTTTTTTTCTTGATGCTACTTGCATATATTCAAAATATCATTACAGGGAAAAACCTTGAATTTTTACAGCTGCAATTAGATGAGACAGAGCAGGACTTAGTTGCCAAACATGAGGCGATACAGTTAGCTGAGAGGAGACTTCAGCTGATTGAAGATGAAGTTAAAAGAACGCAGGCAGAAGTGGAGAGAGGCCAAGAAAAATTGACGTTATCGCAACGAGAGATTGAACAGCAGCGTAGAATCATTGCAGCGAGTAATGAAGAGTTAGGCAATTTGCGCACCAAGCTAGAACAAGTTGCGGTACTGAGGCTCGATATATTAGAAAAAGTAAAGCAGTCAATTGAACAACAAATCGGTAGTACCAATGAAAGAGGCGAGCAGCTCGTTACCATCGGTGATAATGCTAATATTGTCATTAATGAAGGATTGGTATTTGATTATAACTCCTATATTATTAAAACAGAAGGTCGGGAGCTGATTAGGCAATTTGCTATTGCTTTTGAAAAAATCTTAGATGATCAAGATGTGCGAGCAAATATCGATGCGATTAATGTGGAAGGGCATACCGATGATACAGGAAGCTCCCTATATAACCGCGATCTTTCTGTAAAGAGATCGACAAGTGTGGTCAATTATATGATGCAGACAAATCCATCGCTTGAAATAAAATACGGTGAATATTTTGCAGCTACCGGTTATTCCGAGTTTAGACCGATTGCGTTAGGGACGTCTGAAGCTGCAAGGCAAAGAAACCGAAGGATTGAGATTTCTGTCATCATCAAAGATGCCAATGTGCAGACAATCATTACCGATTATCTAAAGGATATCGGCAACAACTAAAAAGAAAATCACATGCAACCAATCGCAAAGAGAAAGCATTTAAGGGAGTTGATAGATTGTGACTAGAAGTGAAGTAAGGCTTGATATCAAAATTATCAAATATGAAAATTACATTAAAAAAAATCCCAAGAAAGCTTACGGTTATTATAGTTTGGGTAAGATTTATCTACTTGGTAAACAGTATAAAAAAGCAGAGACATATTTTAAGCAGGCACTTTCACTGCAAAAGGACTACATGTTAGCAGTTGTAGGGTTGATTACAGTGAACATTTATCGCGGTAAGCATTTAAAAGCAGCAAAAGTATATAGGCAATATATACAAAAGCTTGCGGCTAAAAATATTTACCAGCGGCGCATCTGCAGGGCGATAAGCAGCTATTATCTAGCGGGATCGTTTAAGAAAAATCAAGAAAGCGTGATATCTTCCTGGCGTTTTATGCTGTCTATCAAAGCAATGCATCAGTGGACGGATACAGACGTATCAAAGAAAGACAGACCCCATAATTTGGTGGCGCTTATGTTGCAGACGATATCATATTTATCTAATTATGAGAAAGAGAGTTTACCTACGCAGGTAATAGATGTTTATCTATATTGTGCGAAGTTACCAGGACTACATGATGATATGCGTTGGCAGCTTATACAGCGCTTATCAATTGATTTAGAAGCGGATCAAAACGATGAAATGATTTCCCTTTTTGAAACGATACCAAAAAATGGCACAGCTACGCTAACGAATAAAATTTTTAAAATGGCACTGAAAAAACAACCTTTTTATAAAATACGGCAACTATATGAAGCGGCATCAGAGACGAGGGTCTCTTTGTCTTTGGAGAATTTATGGATGTATGTAAAGATGTGTAGTGAGCAAAATGTATGGGACAAGAGCGTGTATATATGCTGCAGTAAGCTGCTTAGCCAAGGGTGGATAGACAAGGTTATTGCCCAGGCAATA
>SKGK01000190.1 GCA_007117465.1 Clostridia bacterium
AAAGGCAAAAATAAAGTGTCGCGATTTGCGACACTTATAGATCTGGTCAACACAATGATGTGTAAAAATAAAATGATGTTTTATGGGCAGTTTTCGCAAATATAAATCGCTGTTCAACAATGGGACTACCGAAAATAGATGCAATTAGAGATACTTTGAAAGTCGTTGACATATCAAAGTTAAGAGATATGCTGAATCATAAGTATATTTTAAGGCTTAAATTAATGCAAGAAATTCATGCTTTCTTAGGCAATAAAAAATCTGTGAAAACACAGGTTGATATTTTTCGGCAGTTGAGTAGATGATTTTATTCTTAATGTATGGTATACTACCGTTAGACTATCAAAAGCAAAGGAAGGTATTAAAATGATTACAGTAACTAACTTAAGTTTAAGATATGGGGAACAAAAACTTTTTGAGGATGTAAATTTAAAGTTTACCCCAGGTAATTGCTATGGTGTTATCGGTGCTAATGGGGCAGGTAAAAGCACATTTCTTAAAATTTTATCCGGAGAGATTCAAGCGAACACAGGGGATATTAGCATTCCTAAAGGGATTCGCATGTCCGTTTTAAAACAGGATCATTATCACTATGACCAATATAAAGTGATTGAAACTGTGATTATGGGAAATTCCCGATTATATGAGATTATGCAAGAAAAAGATGTATTGTATGCAAAGACTGATTTTACCGATGAAGATGGAATTAAAGCATCTGAATTAGAGTGTGAATTTGCAGAATTAGATGGATGGGAAGCGGAATCGGAAGCATCTTATATACTTCAGGGACTAGCCATTAGCACAGAGTTGCATGACAAAAGAATGAGTGAGCTTCAAGGTTCTGAAAAGGTGAAAGTTCTTTTGGCACAAGCTGTTTTTGGAAAACCAGGTATTCTTATTTTAGATGAGCCTACCAACCATTTAGATATTAAATCCATTAAATGGCTAGAGGAATTTTTAATTGAGTTTCAAGGTATCGTAATTGTCGTTTCTCATGATAGACACTTTTTGAATAAAATATGTACGCATGTGACGGATGTTGATTTTGGGAAAATCCAATTATTCGTTGGAAACTATGATTTTTGGTATGAGTCTAGCCAATTAGCGCTGCGAATGATGAAAGATCAAAACAAGAAAAAGGAAGAAAAGATTAAGCAGCTACAAGAGTTTGTTGCAAGGTTTAGTGCGAATGCGTCTAAATCTAAGCAAGCGACTTCACGTAAAAAGCTGTTAGATAAAATTAATATAGAAGATATTCAACCTTCTTCTAGACGATATCCATTTGTAGGATTTAAGCCAGAGCGTGAAGTAGGGAATGAAATCCTTACAGTAGAGGGACTTACTAAAACGATTAATGGAGAAAAAATATTAGATAATGTGAGTTTTAGGGTTTCTAAAGGAGACAAGATTGCCTTTGTTGGTTCTAATGAAATAGTTAATACCACGTTATTTAAAATATTAATGGGGGAAATGGAACCAGATAGTGGGCAGTATAAGTGGGGAATTACCATTACCAACGCCTATTTTCCAAAAGACAACTCCGCATTTTTCAATAACGTTGAGCTGACTTTAGTAGATTGGCTTAGACAATATTCTGAAGAAAAAGCAGAAAGCTATATAAGGGGATTTTTAGGAAGAATGCTTTTTTCAGGAGAGGAAGCACTAAAGCAAGTTAATGTGCTCTCAGGAGGAGAAAGAGTAAGATGTATGCTCTCTAGAATGATGCTAAGTAGTGCAAATGTACTGGTATTAGATCAACCAACAAATCATTTGGATATGGAATCAATAACGGCACTTAATAATGGGTTAAGTGATTTTAAAAGCAACATTTTATTTGCATCTCACGATCATCAACTGGTGCAAACCATTGCGAATAGAATTATTGAAATCACACCTGATGGTGCAGTAGATTACTTAATGACCTACGATGAATATTTAGAAAAAGTAAATGCATAAATAACATAAAAATATATAGAATATAAAGGGTTAAGCGGATAAAATGCTCGATATTGGATTTATAGAACGATTAGAAACAATCATAACCAGCTTGTAAAAAGAACGTGTGAGCATGCTATTGTCAGCGACAATGCCAAAAGACAGACAGATGCTGTGTAATAATTCCATGAAAGAGCCTATATACGTTGAAATAGAAGAGAAAAATGCAGCGATAGACAAGACATGTCAAGAAAGATATAGTGTAGAACAATGAGAGAAATTTTACATGAATTGATTATAGCTTAAAAGAGGAAGACAATTAAAAAAGGATAGACAGGTCGTTTGTCTATCCTTTTTTGCATATCATTATGTTGATAATAAAAGCTGTATAAGATTTTTACTAAGTACTTAAGCAGAAGTTTTTACTTTGCCGAGAGTTTGATCATCATTTTCTTTGGCAAAGACACCATAGTAACCAAACATAAGCGCTAGTAACCCATAACCAATGACATATTTATAATCAAACAAGAATACAAGTGAAGGGGCGTGCATAAATCCTAACGCAGATAAAGCACCAGCTATGAGGGCTGTAATAGCAGCCTTTTTATATTGATTATCGATAATAAAGACTAACATTGTTCCCCAAATGAGGGCTGTAAACATGGCTCCTTGACCTAACGGTACAATAGCAGGAGACAGACCATGAACAACTTCACCTGCTGCATTGTTAAAGCGCGTCATAATGTAGTTTGCAAAGTAAGGAAACATTGCAATAACAACTGCTGGAAAATGTTTTTGATCCACAGCTTTAAATGTTTGTGCAACCATGGAAATCCCTACAAATACTAAGATGGGTGCAATAACGGGGACAGGTATAATCTGAGACATAGCAGCAATGATGCCAAAGGTAGAGGCTAATAAAAATACAATTCCATTGACAATTGAGTATCCTCTTCCTGCATTCATCCATTTTGAGCCCACAGAAGCAATATACACAGTAGTTGGGAATACCCCACCAAATAATGTACCTAGCATTGTACCCACGCCGTCTGCTAACTGTGATTCGCCTACAGGATAATCATCACCCGCTGCTGCCATAGCTTCTACATTGTTCATTGTTTCAATAAAATTATAAATAGAAATCGGAAGTAAAATAGCGAGCAATTGAATCATGGAGCTAAATAACAAAGACATTCCTTGAAAGACACCTAATGTAGGTAAGAACGGGAAAAAACCTAAGGTGGATAATCCTTCTTTGATTTGGCTTCCTTGAGCATCGCCTAAAATATAAGCCAGCACTGTTCCAATAACGATAGCAAACAGAGATGCTGGTATTTTAAATGGCATCTTTTTCTTGCCTACTAAACCAATAAGAATAATCCCAAGCACAATCATGCCAATCATAGGCATTTGATACGTACGGAAAAATAATTCTCCACCAATAAATGTAAAAGCAACGCCTGCTAAAGCGCCTAGCATAGCAGCTCTTGGTAAAATTTTGCGCATCCATTCTCCTGCTATACTTCCAAGACTTTCGATAACGCCGCCTAGAAAACAGGCTGCCATTCCAATTTTCCATCCTAATTCAGGATCACCCGTTAATCTTAGTGCAGGTCCTAATACGCCGAATAAATAGATAAACATTACGGGGGTACTAATACCATAGGATAAAGCAGTTACATCTGTGCGGTTCTCTTTTTGGGCCAATTTTTTTGCCATATGGGCATAATAAATGTTGCCAAAAAAAACGGCAATAGCAGCACCAGGGATTACCCTACCATATACAATGTTTGCAGGATATCCCATGCCAATCATCGTGACTGCAATAAGGACAAAGTTTGCCAGATTGTTTTGAAACAAGGCAAAAAAACCATCAATATCCTCTCTTTTAAACCAGGGGTAATTTACTTTGCTCATTTTGTTGACTCCTTTACATTTTAATTTTTAAAAATAACTCGACCATTTTCCATTGCTTTTACTTTGGCTAAAGAATCTACTCTTATACCCTGTTGTCGTAAAAGTTCTCCGCCAGGTTGGAAGGTTTTCTCGATTACGATACCAATACCTTCTAATGAAGCACCTGCTTGGATGACGATATCTCTTAATCCTAAAGCAGCTTTGCCATTGGCTAAAAAATCATCAATGATAAGAACCCTATCTTCTTTTTGAATATAGCGTTTAGATACAATGATTTCATAACTTTTTTGTTTGGTATATGAATAGACTTTGCTGTTAAAAGTGTTCTCATCTAAGTTGAGAGACTCTGTTTTCTTTGCAAAAACAACTGGAACGTGAAAGTACTGAGCTGCAATGCAAGCAATCCCTATTCCTGAGGCCTCTATTGTAAGAATTTTTGTTATGTCATGATGTTGATATAGCTTTTTAAACTCTTTTCCAATCTCATTAAATAGTTCAATGTCGATTTGATGGTTTAAGAAGCTGTCTACTTTTAAAATATCTCCTTTTTCGATTCTTCCATCTGTTATAATTCGTTGTTTTAATACCTCCATAGCGACCCCTCTCTATAGCTCTATACTTTACTAAGACAATAAAAAAGCTCCCTAAAAAGGGAGTTAACAAGGTAACACCCGTAGTCGAATCATGTCGATAATTCTACCTTATTTAAACACAAAAATCAAGCTTTTTTAGCGTAAAATTTTCAAATTTCTAATTCTTCAATGATGCCTTTTTAAAGCATATATTAATTTGTAATAAAAATCAAGAGTGATGAATTATTCTACGTAAATAATGAATAATGAATAGTAAAGTGTGGAAAGTTTAAACATAGGTGTTTTGTGGTATGAATAGAAAAAGGAGTGATTGTGTGAAAACCTATTTTAATGATGCCGTTATTGGAAATGGAAAAATATTAGGATGTATGGATAATAAAGGGCAGTTAGTACGATTGTTTTGGCCACATATTGATTATCCACAGCATATTGAAAGTTTGCAAATAGGGGTATATGTACCGGGAGTAGAGTATAGTTCCGAGTGGATTTATGATGATATTTGGGAACATCGGCAGCAATATGTGCCAGATACAAATATCGTAGAGAATTACTATACGCATCCACAAAAACAAATAAACATTATGTCAATAGACTTTGTTCTGCCGAATGAAGATATATTAGTGCGAAGTATAGAGATTCAAAATAATGCACCTTATGCGCAGCAACTAGGCATTGTTAGCTATTCTCATTTCATGGGTAATAATGCACAGCTACAAAGTACCTTGTTTGATTTTGAAACAGATTGTTTGGTGCATTATCGTCATAATTATTATTTTTCAATTGTAAGTAACAGAGCAGTATCACATTTTCAGATTGGTAATAATCCTTATGAGGCAGCGAAACGAGGCGGTTTTTATGGTATTGATGATATAGGTATGACAGGGGAAGCAGTTCAGGCTTGGGAAATGGGTGAATTTTCTCCTGGCGAAAAGAAAAAGATGCACATTTATGTTATTTGTGCAAATACACTAAAGGATAGTATTTTTAAAGCGAATAAAGCAAAACACATAGATATAAAAGATGAAATTGAAAAAACCAAACAATATTGGTATAATTACTTAGAAAAAAGAACGCATATAGATACAGGAAATCAAAAATTAGATACGCTATATCGGCGCTCATTATTGGTATTTAATTTGATGAGTGACCGAACAAGTGGTGGATTACTTGCAGCCCCTGAATTAGATGAACATTTTACCAAATGCGGAAGATATGCATACTGTTGGGGAAGAGATGCGGCCTTTATTACTTCTGCCCTTGATGTAGCTGGCTATACCGACACGGTAGAAAAATTCTATCAATGGGCGGTACATACACAAAATAATAATGGCTTATGGCATCAACGCTATTATATGGATGGGAACCTTGCGCCTTGTTGGGGCCTTCAGATTGACGAAACCGGTACACTAATTTGGGGGATGTTACAACACTATAATGTTGTGCAGCAAAAAGCCTTTCTGCATGGGGTATGGGAAAGTGTAAAAAAGGCAGCCGATTTTTTGGTAGGCTTTATCTACGAGGAAAATCATTTACCAAGACCAACGTATGATTTATGGGAAGAAAGAATTGGGCAGCATACATATTCAGCAGCAGCAGTCCATGGGGGATTAACAGCGGCAGTAGAAATAGCAGATATTTTAAAAAAGGAATATACACATAAAAAAAGTTGGCAGCAGGTAGCGGAAGGTATTAAAGAATCTCTTGTAGAAAAGTTATGGGATGAAAATCGTAAGACTTTTTTTAGAAGCTTAAATTCTACGGTAGATAATTGGGGGTTTGAAGGACATGGGGGTAAAAAGGAAATTGCCCTTAATCCAAAAGGATATAAAAAATGGGTATCGGGTGTTGATATTATGATTGATGTTAGCTTGCTTGGAGTATGTATTCCTTTTGGTGTGTTTGATTTTGAAGATGAGCGAGTGATTAAAACCGTTGAAGCTATCGAACACCATTTGAGTGTTCCAAATATCGGTGGAATACGAAGATATGAAACCGATGGATACATGGGTGGTAATCCATGGATATTGACAACACTATGGGTAGCGTTATATTATAGTAAGCGTATGCAGTTTGAGAAGGCAAGAGAATATTTATACTGGGCGGCAGATCATATAACGTACATGGGTCTACTGCCAGAGCAAGTTGACAAACATACAGGCCAGCCAGCGTGGGTGGTTCCTCTAACGTGGTCACATGCAATGTATGTGCTAGTGTATTTGGAATTAGCCCAAATAGGAGAACTGTAATAACAAAAAGGGTGTGTCAAAATGGCAAAACGAAAGACGATATTTATTTGTCAAGAATGTGGGTATGAAACCTCTAAATGGATGGGGCGTTGCCCTGGTTGTGGGCAATGGAACAAGATGATAGAAGAGATGCAAAAAGTAGGTATTACAGCCAATGTTACACTGCCTAGGGGCGCTTCTCCCATGCGATTGGATGAAGTGGAAGTAACACAAGAAGAGCGTATTTTAACAGATATAAAAGAACTAGATGGCGTACTAGGTGGCGGCATTGTGCGTGGTTCTTTGGTGTTAGTAGGAGGGGACCCAGGCATAGGTAAATCCACGTTGCTTTTACAGCTGTGCCAAACGGTAGGCCAAAAAGCGAGCGTTTTATATGCTTCGGGTGAAGAATCTGTAAAACAAATAAAAATGCGCGCAGACCGCTTAGGTGTCACAACAACTAATTTGATGTTGATGGCCGAGACAAATCTTGATATTATTTTGCGTGTGCTGCAAGATACAAAGCCTGAAATGGTCATTATAGATTCAATACAAACGGTTTTTAAACCTGATTTAACATCCGCACCAGGCAGTGTAAGCCAAGTCAGGGAAGCGTGCCTTCATTTAATGAATATTGCCAAAGAAAAAAACATTGCTATTTTTGTGGTAGGGCATGTTACAAAAGAAGGGACACTAGCGGGACCTAGAGTACTCGAGCACATGGTAGATTGTGTACTGTATTTTGAAGGCGAAAGGCACCAGTCATATCGTGTGCTAAGAGGCGTTAAGAATCGCTTTGGTTCTACCAATGAGATAGGTGTATTTGAGATGCGTGATAAGGGGTTAGTGGAAGTGAGCAATCCTTCAAAGATGCTTTTATCAGGTAGACCGCTCAATGTATCCGGTTCTTGTGTAATCTGCACATTAGAAGGAACAAGACCTGTACTAGCAGAAATTCAAGCGCTTGTGTCAGGGACTAATTTTGGCATGCCCCGTAGAATGGCAACGGGAGTAGACTATAATCGTGTTACGCTTTTAATGGCAGTATTAGAAAAAAGAGTGGGGCTGAACCTACAAAATCAAGATGCTTATGTCAATGTGATTGGGGGAATTAAAATTGATGAGCCTGCAGCTGACTTAGGGGTAATTACAGCTATTGCTTCTAGTTTTAAAGGGTTTGAGGTGCCTTCAGATACGGTTGTGATGGGTGAAGTTGGTTTGACGGGCGAAATTAGAGCAATAGGCCATATTGATAAGCGGGTCAATGAAGCGTTGAAGTTAGGATTCTTAAAGTGTATTGTTCCTAGTGAAAATGCAAAGCACTTAGAAAAAATGGATGGCACACGTATTATTGGTGTAGCTAATATAAGGCAAGCAATGGAGATGTTGATGAAAGGGTGAGACAGTATTTTAAGAGGTGAACCTCTCCATTATCGAAAATCGCCGTATATAAAGACAGATAAAATCCGATAAAAATCAGGTTTTATCTGTCTTTGTGATCTGCTACTAACTATCTCAAATTATATTTTCCAAGCATTTTAATCCGATCAAGTTCTTTGATTAAAATATCATACATATTTAAATCTAATATATTACATAAAGAAGCAAGATAAAACAAATTTCTACCTATTTCTTTTTCAACAGCATCACGACAGTTTTCACATAAATCACCTTGTAAATGTGTAGACATATTGTCTCGTGCTTGTTCGAAATCTACTCCTTCTGGAAAATTTTGTTTGCAAGCATCTACTTTTACACAACCACACTGCGTAATTGATTTAATGATAGAACGATTGACCCTACCATTAGAATCTTGAAACTTAGTAAGTGAGTCTAAGATGCTTTTGTTACGGACTAATAATTCTAATACCGTATATTGAAATTCATCGCTTAAAATATCTTTCACCATTATTATCCTCCTTTACAATCCATGTATTTTTAAAAGTTTATGTTTGTTATGGTTGAATAAGTAAAAACCACAAAGTCTTTCGTATATTCTTATTATACTTTTAAAGACAGGCTTTTGTCAACGCATCAAGTACAATTACAGTAATTTTCCAAAAAAAAATGTTACAGTTCACACCCTAACCCAATAGCAAATTAAATCCTAATCATAAATAACTAAATATCAGCATGAAAAATGCCGAAAATTATTGATTTTCCGGCATTTTTTTTATGCTTTTCTCTT
>SKGK01000208.1 GCA_007117465.1 Clostridia bacterium
AGCTACAGGTACTGCTAAATTCGTTATACTCATTAAGCAGAACTTGTATCAATCCTCCGCCTCATATAACGAAAAATTATCTCGCCCCAATTGACCAGTTATTTATTTGATTCTGCCTAAGCTATTGTTAAACTATCGTCTTTTCCTTTCTGATTGACCATCTTAGAAGCTATGCAACTTTTTACTCTCTTATTATTTATGTTTTACATACTTTATATTCATATTCTTGTTTATTGGTGTCAATCCTGCTCTATTAAGTATCGGTAAAATCCTAGACGCAACCGCTGCTACAATGACATACATCACTAAATCTTTAACAATAGACATTGTAAACCCAACTGTTATCGCATCTGATAAGCTAATTGGTGTATCTAAATATATATTCATAATAAAATATAGGTACGGAACACCAATCATATAAATCACTGCTAATCCTGCTAACACTGCTACAAGTGCACGCTTAAAATCAATTTCTTTAAAATGTTCTGTAATTTTACCAATTACATATGCACCCGCTGCAAAACCCAATATATATCCAAAAGTTGGATTAAAAATGTACTGTGGCCCTCCACCGTGTGTAAATACAGGTAGCCCTATTAATCCAATAAAAATATACACCACTTGTGACATTAACCCCAACTTTGCACCTAATAATATCCCTGCAAATGCACAAAAAAATGGTTGAAATGTAAGAGGTACAATTGGAAAGAATATTCTTATCATTGCCCCTACCACCATTAGTGCTGCAAATAATGCTGTTAATATCATATCCCTTATTTTTACATTCACCTAATTAATCTCCTTTCCATCGATCCTTTTCGTTATCATACCTTAAAATAAAAACATTGTCAACCTTTTTAAAATTGTGGTTAACAATCTCCGCAAAAAACTGTTACTATTCAGTAGCAATCTATATACAACTGAATAGTAACTTGTCTTAAGGAATCGTTATTCCTACTGCCTATACCTTTCGAAAAAATCACCTAATTCTTCAATTGCTGGCTTAAGCTCTTGCACAGGTGGTAAAAATACAATGCGGAAATGATCAGGATCTGGCCAGTTAAATCCCGTTCCCTGTACCAGTAAAATCTTTTTTTGTAATAATAGGTCTAATACAAATTGCCGATCATCTGTAATATTAAATTTTTTGATATCTATTTTAGGAAATACATAAAATGCACCCTTAGGTTTAGTACAGCTTATTCCTGGAATATCATTTAGCATTTCATAGCAGCAATCTCTTTGTTCGAGCAAACGTCCGCCTGGCAAGATATACTCTTGGATGCTTTGATATCCCCCAAGTGCCGTTTGAATCGCATACTGGGCAGGTACATTGCTACAAAGACGCATGCCTGCTAGCATATTTAACCCTTCTATATATCCTTCTGCACCTGCTTTATTGCCGCTAATTACCATCCACCCAGCTCTAAACCCTGCTACGCGGTGAGACTTAGATAGCCCATTCATAGTTATACAAAGCATTTCATCTGATAAGGTTGCCGCTGATACATGCTCTTGTCCATCATATAAAATCTTATCGTAAATTTCATCATTAAAAAGAATTAATTGATGCTTACAAGCAATATCTACAATCCGCTGCAGTATTTCTTTTGGATATACTGCCCCTGTTGGATTATTAGGATTAATAATGACAATTCCCTTTGTTTTAGATGTAATCTTTTTTTCAATATCATCGATATCAGGATACCAATCCGCTTGTTCGTCACACAAATAATGTACAGGTTTTCCCCCTGATAAATTCACTGCTGCTGTCCACAATGGATAGTCTGGTGCAGGTACTAAAATCTCATCGCCTGTATCTAAAAGTGCCTGCATTGCCATCACAATCATTTCACTAACACCATTTCCTGTGAAAATATCTTCCATTTGTACGCCTTTTATCTTTTTTTCTTGACAATACTGCATAATTGCTTTTCTAGCAGAGAATACCCCTTTAGATTCACAGTATCCTTGTGCATTATTTAAATTCATAATGACATCATGTATAATTTCATCTGGTGCATCAAAACCAAAAGGTGCAGGGTTACCTATATTTAATTTTGTAATTTTAAAGCCCTCTTCTTCTAATCGCTGTGCCTCTTGCACTACAGGACCTCTAATGTCATAACACACATTGTCTAATTTGCTTGATCGTTTTAAAAATCTCATCATTTTGCCTCCTATAATTAAATTTATCTCTCTATACAGCTTGTTATTTATTAGTTTTTAACTCCTTGCACCACACGCTACACTTTTCACGTCCAATCGTCTGATCTCCCTTGTGAGCCAAAGTACCGTAACCACTGCTGAAAGTACATCTGCAATAGGAAAAGCAACCCATATGCCAAGTAGTCCCCAAAAAACAGGAAGCATCAGCAAAAGTGGTACAAAAAATATAATTTGCCTAGACATTGATAAAAACATTGCAGGTATGGCCTTTCCAATTGCTTGAAAATAAGTGGCACCTACAACTTGTATTCCTAAAATGGGAATTACCATCAGCATAAGCCGCATGATAGGGATTCCTTTTTCTATAAGCTTTGCATCATCACTGAAAATATTAATGATCACGCCAGGAAACACTTGCAAAATTAACCAAGATGTTGTTAACATCACCGTTATAATTGCACATGATTTATATAATGCTTCTTTGACGCGCAGCATCTTATTCGCCCCGTAGTTAAATCCAATAATTGGCTGCACGCCTTGTACAATCCCGAACATCGGCATAAACATAAACATCATCACCCGATTAACAACGCCAAAGATTGCAATATATAAGTCTCCCCCATAAATACGTAATGAGTTATTAAGTGCAATTGCTAATATACTACCTGCTGCTTGCCTAACAAAAGAAGCACTTCCTACAGCAATCATTTCCATCAAAATCTTTATATCTAAAATTAAATGATGAAGCTTTATATCAAGTCTACTTTTTCCACTTGTAAAGTAGTATACCAAAAAGCAAAAACTTGCTATCTGAGAAACAATGGTAGCCAGTGCAGCCCCACGTATTCCTAGATTCAATCCAAATACAAAAATTGGGTCTAATATCATATTAAGACCTGCACCGATTATCATGCTAACCATTGATACCTTTGGGCTTCCTTCTGCTCTTGCAATATTGTTACAAGATACGGCAAATGAAAAAAATGGGAAACCTATAAAAATAACTTGCATATATTCTCTTGCATACGGCAAAATATTTTCGGTGGCACCAAATAACAAAAGTATCGGATCTATAAAAATCAAGCCTAATGCCCCTAATATGATACCTAGCATTAGTGCTGCTGCAAATGAATTCCCTGCTGTCTTATATGCTTTTTCATCATTCCCCGCCCCTAAATTACGTGATACGATAGAGGCTGCACCAATACCTACCGTTTGTCCACCAGCAAGTGCAAGCATTTGGATAGGAAAGCTAATGGCAAGTCCTCCAATCGCAAGCGTCCCTACTCCTCTTCCCACAACAGCAGTATCTACTAAATTATATAATGCATTGGTAACCATTGCAATAATTGCTGGCGTTGAAAATTTCCATATCAATTGCGTAATTGGCATATTCTCTAGTTCTTCATTTCGCGTATTCATTACCTGTCACTTCCAATTATAATTATTTTTGTTTTTTAATTATTAATAGTATATCATAAAATACAAAAAAATGAACCGTTATTTTTAAGTTTTCTATCCTTCCCATATATCTAGCTTCTTTAAATAATATACAGAAACGAGCTGCATGCCACCAATAAATACTAAAAAGTAATTTAAAATCCTTGGTCTGTCTAAAAACATAAGTAATAAAATAAGTATACTTGCACTTACCGCTCTTCCTAAATTAAGTGCAATCTCTTTGTTAATCACATACTCTACGCGCATCTTTTCTTCATGATATTTATTAATCACATTAAATCCTGCCGACACCATGGGTACAATAAAAAAGGGCATGAAAATAGCATCTACAATAATGTAAATAAGTACTGTCATATAGCTAATATTAATACCTAGTCCAATCACTGCAATAAACATAAAAATAGCGCCTACATGTATGGATATAACACGCCTTCCTGGCTTTATTATTTTCTGCTCAATTGCAAACGCTGCGGCGGAAATAAGGTAAGAAAAAAAAGCAAGTTTGCCGAGTGCTAACTCACTACCCGTCGTCTTAAAAATAAGTACTGTTATTAAAAACATCATTACCGTATCACGCATTCCCCATACGGCTGTACTTTTTCGTATAATTGCCCATGACAAGCTGTTATTACTAAGTAGTTTTCTAAATACAAGTTCTTTTTCATAACGCTCAGAACCTAGTAATATACTAATGAGCACTAATACAGTAAAAATGGTTAATGACGCGCCAAAAACAATGCTATACCCTGTAATACCTTCACTTTTATGAATAATAAATGCGGCTATAAAAGGTGCAACTGAATGACAACTACTCGCAATTGTACCATTTAATCCATTAAACGTATCCCGGTTTTCAGGACTTGTAAGGTCGAAGGTGAGCACCTGAAAAGCTAACCAGTAAAACCCAGCTGCAATACCGTACAAAATACCTATGAAGATTACATATTTTACAACCTTTGATTTGAGGATTAAAATGCAAATATAAAAAATTGCAAACAACAAAATACCTATACGCAGCGGCCATACGCTATTTTTCTTTTTTGCAATCCAGCCTGCCAGTATAAACGTTGCAGGCACAAACAGATAATGCATTAAATTGTACTGTGCGATTACAATAAAGTCATTTGATTTTTTCCACAAAAATACATTTACAAAAACATTCGACAATCCCATTGCAAATGTAAACAGCCCACTTATGACTAATAATATTTTTGCTTTTTTCACCATTTAAAAATAGCTCCCTCTTGGCGTATATGTTGTATGTAATAATTTTTTTGACTTTTCACTAAGTGGCTTGCCTAAAAATTCTGCATATAAACGTTTTACATCAGGATTATCATGAGATTGTCTAAGCTGACTGTGGATATCAATCCTATAGAGTGCATCTGCTCGATTGTGTCGATAATCAAGTGAAATCCTCTTATAATCACGTCTTCCTAAAATAGGCTGTCCACCTCCACCTACACATCCACCTGGGCATCCCATAATTTCTACATAATCATAGTGCTCTCCTTGCAATATCCTATCTAGGATTATACGGGCATTACCCGTACCATGTGCAATCGCTACTTTGATGGTTTTATCTCCTAAATCCACCTTTGCTTCTTTTACGCCACTTTGTCCACGTAGTTCTTCAAAATCAATAAGACCCATTTCACTGTTACTCTGATTCAAAATGGCATAAGCGCTTCTTACCGCAGCTTCAATAACGCCACCTGTCGCACCAAAAATGGCACCCGCACCAGAAGATACCCCAAAAGGCATATCATAAAGCTCATCTTGCAAATTACGAAAATGAATACCTCCTTGACGAATCATACGCCCTAATTCTCTCGTAGTAATCACATAGTCAATATCTCGGTATCCTTCCCATCCCATCTCAGGTCTAGATGCCTCATATTTTTTAGCCGTACAAGGCATAACCGCAACCGAAACAATGTTTTTAGGATCTATCCCCTCTTTTTTAGCATAATATGTTTTAATGAGTGCTCCAAACATCTCATGTGGCGATTTGCAGCTAGATAGATGCTCTAAAAGCTCAGGATAAAAATGTTCGGCAAATTTTACCCAAGCAGGACAACACGAAGACAGTAGCGGCAATTTACCATGACCTTTTAACCTTTCAATGAGTTCATGTGCTTCTTCCATAATGGTAAGGTCAGCTGATAAATCTGTTGGAAATACCTTTTTAAAGCCCATACGCCTTAGCGCTGCAGCTAATTTGCCGGTTACAATCGTCCCTGTTTCCATTCCAAACATCTCACCTAATGTAACTTGAATAGAAGGGGCTGTCTGCACTACAACATATTTATCCTCATCTTCTAGTGCTGCCCATACATCCTGGATATCTTCTTTTTCTACAATGGAAGCCGTCGGACACGCAATCACACATTGACCACAGGTAATGCAGTTAGTATCTCCTAAGTCGCGCATAAAAGCAGGCGCAATCATTGTGTCCATCCCTCTATTTAAAGGTGCATATATATGCACTTCCTGAATGGTACTGCAAATCGCTTGACAACGCCTACAAGAGATGCATTTATTATAATCTCTCACAATAAATGGGTTGCCCGCCTGCACATCATAACTTTTTCGCTCTCCTGTGACTCTTATATCTCTTATCCCTAGATTATCCGCTACATTTTGAAGCTCACAATTAAGATTGCGGATACATGTCGTGCACTCTCTATTATGTTCTGATAATAATAATTCTACTACACGTTTTCTTGCCTTTCTTACGCGCTCTGTATTGGTATATACACGTATCGGCTGGGTAATCGGATATACGCAGGACGCTTGAAGCGCTTTCACGCCTTCAATTTCTACAACACATACACGACATGCGCCAATCTCATTGATCTCTTTTAAATAGCATAGGCTAGGAATTTCAATACCCGATTTATACGCTGCTTCGAGTATTGTCAATCCTTTTTCAGCTTCTATTTGAATATCATCTATCTCAATTTTAATTATTTCTTTTCCCATTTTTTTCACCCTCTCTTAATTGCATCTACTGGACATTTCTCAAAACAATCACCACAATTTGTACACTTTTCTTCGATAATTACATAGGGTCCCTTTTTACGTTCACCCCTAATTGCATCAAATCCACACGCCTTATCACATAATCCACACGCTATACACTTTTCAGGGATAATTTCATGCCGCTTAAGTTTTTCGCATACCCCTGCCGGGCAGCGTTTATCCTGTATATGCGCAATGTATTCATCCTTAAAATACTGCAGTGTGCTAAGCACGGGATTAGGTGCCGTTTGCCCAAGTCCACACAAAGAACCCTCTTTGATATCTTGCGCAAGCTCCTGTAGCTCTTCTAATTCACGCATATCTCCTGCTCCATCTGCAATACCCCGCAATATTTCTAACATTCTACGTGTCCCAATACGACAAGGTGTGCATTTTCCACATGACTCGTCCTGTGAAAATTCCACATAAAATTTTGCAATATCTACCATGCAATTGGTCTCATCGAGTACAATCATGCCACCTGAGCCCATCATGGAACCAATCTCATTTAATGACTCATAATCAATGGGTGTATCTAAATAAGCATCCGGGATACATCCGCCTGAAGGACCTCCTGTCTGTACAGATTTAAACTTCCTACCTCTCGGTATACCACCCCCAATTTTATAAACAATCGTGCGAAGTGTCGTTCCCATCGGCACTTCAATTAGTCCCGTATTATTAATTTGGCCTGCTAATGCAAATACTTTGGTCCCTTTACTTGTCTTGGTTCCAAGCTTGGTATACCAATCAGGCTGATTTAAAATGATTTTAGGGATATTTGCAAGCGTTTCTACATTATTGACTAATGTAGGTTTTTGCTTAAGTCCTGACACCGCAGGAAAAGGTGGCCTTGCACGTGGCTCGCCTCTTTTACCCTCCACAGATTGCAAAAGTGCTGTCTCTTCTCCACATACAAAAGCACCTGCACCTAATCGCAACTGCAATGCAAATGTAAATGTTGTGCCTAGAATATTTTCACCTAAAAGCCCTTTTTCTGTTGCCTCTACAATTGCCTTTTCCAAACGATCCACTGCAATCGGATATTCTGCTCTTACATATATATATCCCTTTTGTGCACCGATAGCATACCCTGCGATTGCCATTGCTTCTATAATGCAGTGTGGATCCCCTTCTAAAATGCTTCTATCCATAAAAGCACCCGGGTCTCCTTCGTCTGCATTACACACTACAAATTTTTCATCTGCTTTAGCCTCATAGGCAAACAACCATTTCTTCCCTGTTGGAAATCCTGCGCCACCCCTTCCTCTAAGTCCTGATGCACTAATGATTTCTATTACCTTCTCGGGCGTATACTGCGTGAGGACTTTATGTAATGCAAAATATCCATTTACCCCTATATAGTCTTCCATCGTTTCTGGATCAATGACACCACAGTTTTGCAGTGCAATTCTTTTTTGGGTATCGAAAAAAGAAATTTCTTCTATTGTTTCTTTATGCTTATCATCTTGTAAGGATTTATATAATAGCTCGGTTACTTTTTCTCCCTTTTCTAAGTGCTGGGTCACAATTTTTTGCACATCTTTTTCTTTTACCTCACAGTAAAAAGTCTTGTCTGGATATACGACAATAATTGGACCCAGTTTACAAAAACCAAAACAACCCGTTTTAAAAATACGCGCCTTGCTCTCTAACCCTCTTTCCGCAACCTCTTTTAACAATGCTTGTCTTATCTTTTCACTCTCTGTCGAGATACATCCTGTACCTGCACATACTAATACATCATATTCTTTTTCCCGGTAAGCTTCATCAAGCCTTGCGCCCATTCTCTTCTGAGCCTCATCTCTTATTTTTTCTAATGCTTCAATACTTGTTATCAAATGACTCCACCTCATTTTATGTGACATTTATTACACTATAGATAACGAACACTAGCGTTTAAAATATAATAGTATGGAAGCGACATTATGGAGAATCTTAGAGATTGTTTGCGCAGCGGAGGAAAAGCGGTTTCAACTGTCTGAGCGTAGCGAGTTTTGAAACCCGCCCGAAGCAAGTAATACAAACTCTTAGATTCGGAATTCTAGTTGCTGGAATACTATTATATTTTAATCTTTACAGTGCGTTATCTACTATAGTTTTTGATAAATTAAATATAATATACTTCTAGACATAAAAATATCGCCAAGAGAATAAATATTACTCTCCTAGCGATCCATACGTTGGAACAGC
>SKGK01000180.1 GCA_007117465.1 Clostridia bacterium
AGAAAATTCTGTACCTGAGTAGAGAAAGTGACCTCTTGGTTGTGGTCTTTTACTTTTGTAATCGCCCCTGTTTCTGCACTCAGCGCTTGTTTGTTGTTTCTTATAACACGCAACACTGTTTGCGCCACCACACGCTCTAGCTCTCTAGGGATTGCATTTTCAGCTAGTTGTTCTCTATTAGTATAAGCCAACACCCTGTCAACTATTTCAGCTATTACAAATTCTATTATATTTTCTGATTCTTCTGGTAGGGGGTCGAGTAATAGTACATACTCTTTAATTTTAGCAAGTGTATTTTCCATTTTTGTATCTTAATAGTAAATGGAGGAGGCTTTCACCTCCTCCAAGTGATAGATTAGCTACCTAGTAAGTTAGCGTACTTAATCAAGTCTGCCATTACCGCTTTTACACCGTAATTGAAAAACATTGTTAGTCCACTCTCTGCACTTAGATTGATTTTTTCTAAATCAAAATCTTCGATAACTACTGGTAATGCAATTGAACCTTGCACCATTGCAATAGCGTCTTCTGTCTGTCTAAGGTTGCTCCATACTCTAACACCATTGAAAGTATTGATATCAACGCCACCTTCGTTAGGGTTTGCGTATGTGTGGATTTTATTCCTAAGCATTCCATAAGCAGCAGGTGAAAGTGTCAAGTTGATAAGCTCACGATTTACACCGTCAACATTCTCATTCTTTACAGTTTCAACTGATTGAATTAACTCTTCTACTTGGTCAGCAATATCTGTTGCTACTACTGTAGCTTCGGTTCCAGCTGATTCTGCTTCCGTGAAGAAAGCAGTATCTAGGTGTCTTGCGGTTGCAAGAACAAAATTCTGTTCTCTACGCCTTACAAGCTCTGGAATACCATATTGCCTGATATCCATTCTGTTTACTTCTTCAACTATTTCTTTTCTTACATCAAGATTAACAGTAACACCATTATCAGAGATTTTATCTCCTTCTCCTGCTGTTCTTGCTGTACCCTGATCTTTTACCAAAGAGGTTTGCAATCTTCTCACAACTACTGACCCTGCTTCTGGATCACCTGAGAGATTGGTATTCTTTAACACTGTTGATAGTGTGTTAACTTGAATCTGATCTACGATATTTGCGTATACTTCACGCAACTCGTCTTCATCAGTTCTGTTAGCTTTAAAAATGCTAACTGCTTCTGTCTTAGCCATTATATTGTTCTAAAAATTAAAAAAACCTAAAAGGATCTAACTATTTTTGTTACCTTAGAGGGTTTCTCAATGAGTCCTGATGGCGCTTGACCCTTAGTAATTTCAGCTCTTGCTTGCTCAACGCTTTTTTTCCAGCTTTGAGAAACAATATCTATATTTTGTTCGGTTCGCTCTTTGTTGTCAGTTACTATTATATTTGCAATGTCAGTAGGTACACCTAATTCTTGTAGCTTCTCTTTTGCAAACAATGTGTTTTCTTGGACTGCTAACTTGCGTTCCTTTTCACTAAGTTGGCGCTCTCGTTCTTCTCTGAGTTCCTTCTCTTTTTCGTCTACGCTTAATTTTGCTCTTCTTTCTGCTTCTGCTTTTTCTTTCTCAAGTGTTTCTGCAAATTCTCTTTCTTGTTTATCTTTAAATTCTCCTAGACGCTTGCTCAATATGTTGTCAACGTCATCCTGCGTAAACTTTGCCTTTTCCTCTTTTTCGCTTGTCGGCTTTGCAAGCTGAGTTTCTTTTTTATCTGACATAAATTGCCATTAATAAGTACGATATAACGCATCTCTGCTAATTTAATATTATACTCTCCTTTAACTAGAGTCAAGCGTTAGGTAAAAAGTGATAACTGCTCACTAAGCCTGTTGATAGGTTCAATGTCGCTACCGTTTTGGAAGTCCTCACGCATCTGCTGGCTATCATATATCTTTTCTTGTAAAACTGGTCGCTCTCTTATATACTCCTCCTCGCCATCTAGTAAGTCAAATGTAGTGCTTCTACAATTTGGATGCATGCACGGATAGTTAATGCCCACCACTGCATCTTTAACCAGAAACACCTGCCCGTGTAGCTTGTTACATTCATCACTTGTTTTACCGTCCATCACCGCATCGAATTGATACCTAGTTATACCAAAATCTTTTTTGACAGCTAAATCAGCTTGATTGTGTATATAGTTTGTCTCGGTTCGTACAAGCCTCATTGCCTCATATCTTGAGACATCATATCGCTCCCTTATATTTCTAACTGTAGTATCGAGTGGTTGTCCTGTTATTATTTGTTCACCTAATATTTCAGAAAGTTGGCTAGAAAGCTTATCTGTGTTCTTCCATATTCTTGTCGAAAAATTTCCACCTTCCCACTGAGTGGACAAAACAACTTTAACCCCTTGTGTATCTAGCCTAGTAAATGTGCCTGTAATATTTCCAACATCCGCTATAACTTGAGCTTTAGAGTTGTATGTATTTCTGGCGATGGTCGACAAGCCTGATTCAACTAGATCTGCACTACTTGGTGCTATCCTCATAGCTTCTATATAAGCTTGTTCTCTTATAGCATCCAATCTTGTTAGCTGGGCAACGTGTCCTCTTATACGTTCCATATCTGGTTTTAGACCAAAGCCTGAAACTCTTGAAAGCAGGTAAGTTTCCAATTCTCTCTGCTCATTATTAGATAGTGTTGATCGCAATATAGAAGGTGCTATTCCTCCATCAACTTCATATTCTCCTAGAAGTTTACCTATGCTCCTTTCAAGGGCAGAAATTGAGCTGGAGTATATCCGCAAATTGCGCTGTGCAATACCAAGCCCTATACGCTCTGAGGTGAGCAGTAACTCGTTAGATGTTTTCCTTATTTGTCTGCTCATTCACTTGGTTCGTCAGTTCCAAAATTTAGTGCTTCCATATTAAATCTTTCAATCTCCTCTGATCTTGCCTGCTCTATTTCTTCTCTTGCGTTTCTAACAAATGACAGTTGCCCAGCTAAAGTTTCGTTACTTATTAAGCTTCTAAGTTGATTGATCATCTGTGAAATTTCGTAGTCATTTTGAGGCAACATCCTTTTAAATACAACGTCTACATCATATTTTTCTATCTTAGGCATTGCTACTGAAGCGACCAGATAGTTATTGTAAATTTCAAATCTATCCAGCAACGCTTTTTCAAAATACCTTTCTTTGTTCTTAATTTGTTGCTCAAACGCTAGTAGTTTATACCTTATCGATACGCCTGAAGCGTTTGACGTAAACTTTTCATCGTTTAAGTTAGGCGTCATGCTTATCTTGTGTAAGTCATCCTCTAGACTATCCTTTAAAATTTGTACTTGGGATTCACTTAACACCTTGGTTAAATACTCCGCTCTACCATCTTTAGGTAGACTAGCCAAAACCCTGTGATCACGCACATCTTTCATAAGCTCGTCTGTTATACCAAAACCATAGAAAGCTAATATAGAATTAACTAATTGCTCTTTATCGTTGACCCTGTCAGATTGTAAAACATTAATAGCGTCTATAAGGCTTATAATTTGTTCAAAGTCGCCCTGCAACTCCGCATTATTCCTAAATTCAACTAGAGGCACTTCGCTAAAAAAATGCTCTTGCTCTTCTCCACGCTTTATTTTGCCTTGTGCGTCTGCAAAATCTATAATCTGGCTTTTTGTTAGCACCATTATTTTTTCAAATGTATTACGACCGCCTTTTTTATATACTACTCCAAATAGCTTTCTTTCTTCAAAGCTGTCATCATAGACTATAATAGCTTGTGTTGGTCTTATTTCTTTACTTTTAACATCGTTGCCCTCTGTATATATATACTCGTATGAATGACCATATATACCAGCCATCTTCGCTAATTCATGGTCAGTATCCGAAATGTGTTGTTTTCTAAACTGCTCCTCTAGTTGGGTAATGTCTACTTCATCGCTCGCTTGATACTCTGCTGGTGAGCCTAGCAGATAACCCACGTTAATATCCGTTATATACTTTGCATGATTAACCACTACTTTATTATCTGATAATAAAGATTCTGCTTTTTGTCTATCTAAAATAGAGGTATGATCACCAAGATAATAAGACATTAATTTTTTATATTTGTCTTTTCTTGATTCGTTATATTCTATAGCCTCCTGTACTAGCTCATCAGTTGGTTCTGAATTTTCTGGAAAATGTAATCTGTGCATAATTTTTAAGTGTAATATAAGTATATTTTACATAGAGTTGGCTCATAAGCCAAGTTGCCAATGTGGCACAGTAGTTATTTTAACTTCTGACCCCAGTGTTTCCATAACACAATATCTGACCCCATCAATACCATGATTGAACGCATCTACTGGGTTTTGCAATCTGTTGCCCTGCCTGTCTTCTGCCCACCTATATTTTCTAAATTCATTATCAAGATTGATTGATCCTTCTATAATATTAATTCCGTATTGCTTCATTAGGTCTATGCCATATCTTATCGAATCAGCCCCTTTAGTGGCACCCTGTATGTCCCAGCCCTTTCTACTTAACTCCTCTATACTCTTTGGCTCTGCTGAGTCCGCATATATTTTACCTTCAATTTTTAGATTTTTCATTATTCGGTCTATATCTTTATTAAGTAGTTTTTTACTGTATATTAACTCTTTTAAGAATATACCCTTATCAAAGTACCTTACCTCTATTAATGCTGTTTCATCATTCGTATAACCAAAATCTAAGCCATAACCAAGTAGTTTTGAGCCCTCTGGAAAAGCGTCAACTACATTATAATTTTCAAATACTAAGCCCTCAAGCTTTGCCTTCTCACCCAACCCATAAACAGTCCACATATATTGGTCTGCTGTGCCTTGCTTAATATTTTCGGCAGTTGGCTCATAGGATTCTATTTTTTTAATTATTTTATCTGGTAAGAAAGGGTTGTCACGGTATGTAGATTTTATTTTAGTTACATCATTACGCTTAACAAGGTCAAAAACAAAATGATCATCGTTATAAGGGTTGTAATCAAGCACACCGCCTATACTAGTTCGCATTTCAATTTGGTCAAACTCTTTCTTGGATACCTCCATTGCTTCGTTGACCCAGAAGTAATCTTGCTTACGCCCATGCAATTTATCCGCATAATCCAAGCCAAAAAATGCAAACTCACTTCCGTTGATGGAATACTCCTGCTCTGGTCGTCTGGGATTAATTTCAGGGTACACGGGTATTTCAAAGAGTTCTACAATCTCTTCAAAGTCTTTTAAAAGTGTTGTCTTAATCCACGTTAATTTGTCTCTTACTATTGTCAGCGTAAACCCTTCTCCTTTTAGCGCTTTAAAGATGTAGTGCTGGAATATACTCCATGTTTTTGTACTTCTGGAACCGCCCTCATGTAATACTATTGTATTATTCTTGAAAGCTTCTTGAGTTTTAGAAAGTAGCCTTGATGCTTTAATCTTTTTTACCATCTATTATTTCTACTTGAAAAGCTGTGATATCTTTTCCGTCTTTCCCTGTTACTTCTGAACGCAAACTATACTCACTTTTTTCTTTTCTTTCAATTAGCCACTTGCTTGTTTCAACTTCTCCGTTTTCGATCGCTTGCCTAAGGTTTAGCTTTGCTCTTCTATTAGTGTCATTTTTAGCTCGCTCCATGAGATATGCAAATTCCTCTGATTCATTTTTCCACTTATAAAATGTTGAGTGATGTATTCCTGCAACTTGGCAAGCCTGCTCTGTATTTGCTAAGTTTACAAACTCTCTCTCTAGAATAGAGTACACTTTGTCAAATGGTTGTTGTAATTGCCCTGTTGCATCGGCTCGTTCTCTTAATTCTTTTACTGATAAATCTTTATTTTTCATAGTATGATTTTTCTGGAAATTTATTTAATAAAAAATCTATAAATTTTATATTTCTACTTACACTATCTGAAGTTGACAAAAAGCGTCTACGTTTTCTTGTTCGCCAATCGCTGAATGTTGAATATGATTTTATCTTAACATCCTGCATTACCACTTTGGGCAATTCAAAATAATTGCAATAAAGACTGCGTAAATGAAAAGGTTTTACGCCAAATAGTCTAATTAATTCTATCAGTTTTTCGCTATTAAGTATAATAGGCACGTGTAATGAAAAATTAAAAGTAGGCTTCCCTGCACTTACTAATAACTCATACGTTCGTGTTGCTGTGTGTTTATAAGCGCCATACCTAGTGTTAGCATAGTCTAAGATACTTTCATGATAATAATACTTAATTTGCTTTACATTTTTGAGTAGAAAAAAGTCATCATTCATTAGGATAAAGTCACCACCTACTGTTTGGCTATATTTATATAACTTGCTAATCGTATCTAGTTGGTGGTTGTCTTTTAGCTGGTGGTTGATTGTTTTGGTATTTTTAAGCCACTTAGGTTTATCACCTAATATATAAACGTCGTTATAAGGTATTTTAAGGTATTTAAGACTTCTAAGCGAAAACTTGAGGTCATTATTATTTGCTATTTTGTAAGGATAAACAATATTAAGCATCTGGGTTGAATATGTATTTTTTATTATAAAGTGGTGAGTATTCCCTGCCTTTTGGTATAACCTCTAGCTTCATTCCTTCTGTATCACTTAGGTAGTCGTAACCTAGTTTTTTAAACTTTCCTTCTGGGTCGATTTTTTCAAATGCTCGGCTTGTCTTCCTTTGAAACCTGTAATTTGGGTCTGTCTTCTTGTAAGCATCGGCTCTTGCAGTTCTATTAGCAGGCTCAATCATTTTAAGATGATAGATATTTAGGTCAACTTTTAGTTTGTCATAATTCCCCCTAGGCGTTGGTGCCTGTTGTATACGCTTTCTTGAAAATCGTTGTTTTTTAAGATATGGATATAATCTTGGTCTGGCTTTTCTTCCCCATATACCATCTATTCGGTATTTGTTCGGTGTAAACATTTCTTTTAGATTAAAAGAATATATGGCTTTTTTCTTTTCTTTGATAAGTTGTCGTAAAATATAACTCGCTCGGCGCTCTAATCTTTCATCTGGACTAGTTACGAATACCCAGTCCCAATCTTGAATACCTGCATTTTCCAGCGCTTTTCGTTGCAACATTCTATACTCTCCTTCATGTATCCAATATTCGCTTCTTCTGTTGCGTGTGTCCACAATACATATTTGGTCAGCCCAGCTCATGTTTTCTTTCATGTCTTCAACCAGCCATTCTGGCTCGTATTTCCAACCAGCAACAACAAATATTTTAGCTGAATTTTTCACATGTTTCATACATAGATTTAATTATTTGCTTTAATTCTTTTTTTGCTTCAATCTACAATCATATTAAGGTTGTCTAAATTTCTTTTCTTTTTAATTTTCTTTTTGTGTGGATATCCTAAAGCGATTGCGCCACAAAACAATGCGTTATCCATACTTCGTGGTTTGAATCTGGAATAAAAAAATTCTTTATTTGACCTCCTAATCTGCGGATTACAAAAAGCTGTATGTAAGCCTTTATAAGTAGCATATAGGCTCATTTGCTGTAACATTACGCCTGCATCTAGTAATGCGTTATAGTTTATTTCGTCACCTGCTGGCTCTCCACCTTTATATGCTTTAAAATCTGCGAATAACATTAATACAATTGGCGCTCTATACAACCAGCCAATACCCCCAACTAAAAGCCCATTTAGTAGAGCTTTGTTGTCTCTGCTGACTATGATTTTGACTTTGACACCGTGTCTATCACAACTAGAAGGACAATGCTTAGTAGAATCTATAATGTCGTGTATAATATTTGTATCTGGTAGTTCCTCTGAAAACCTTCTGTTACTATGCCTCTCTTCCATAATAGCAATAAGCTCTTGCTTTTTACCGTGCTGTTGATGCAACAAGTATCTTGTCTGATAAGGGTCACCTTCTGATTTTGTTGAGCCTTCTTCGGGTTTTTTCGTGGCGTTCTTCATCTACTAATTCTTGTATTTCTTGTATAATAGGATCTAGAATATCAATTCTAACATTAATAACTCCAGATATTTCCAAATTCGCCCTTTTTTGCTTAATTTTCGATAGTAGTTTTTCTATCTTTTGCCTCTTCAACAGCTTTTACAAAGCGCATGCAAGTTTCTTCTCTTGTCGGCACTTTGTTATATAAAAAATTATATAAGGTTGCCCTAGAAATTCCTGCAAGCTCAATGAAGTCATCTGTACTTATTGCAGGTGTTGTCAGTGAACGTATTTGCTTTTTAAGTTTTTCCCTATCAATCATAATATATTGTATAATCTAATATACTTATTGTCAACCAGTTATTCCGAAAAAATGTTGAAATAAATCAATCCTCCTTC
>SKGK01000081.1 GCA_007117465.1 Clostridia bacterium
GAAAATGTGATAAAATGATATACAGATAGTCAGTTGGTCATTTGGAAACGAAAAGATTAAGAAAAAGAGGGATGCTAAGTGTATATAAAAGATTATGAAGATTTTAAAATAGTTATCTTAGAGATGACAGGAATTAATTTATCTGCCTATAAAGAACGACAAATGAAAAGAAGAGTAGAATCACTTATCAAAAAAAATAATATAGAGGACTTCAACTCTTATGTTAAAGCACTTAATGTGGACAAAAATATTTATAATGAATTTATTAATTATCTTACTATTAATGTATCGGAGTTTTACCGTAATCCTGCCCAATGGGAAGTGTTAGAAGAAGAAGTCATTCCTATGGTTCTTAAAAATACATCGGGTAAGCTTAAGATATGGAGCTCTGCATGTTCAACGGGTGAGGAACCGTATTCTTTAACCATGATGCTGACAAAATTTTTCCCCCTTGCAGATATTCGTATTATAGCAACAGACATTGATGAAGGAGCAATATCAAAGGCACAAATAGGCCTGTATAATCCAAAAGGTATGGAAGGTCTACCAAAGACTTTTTTGGCAAAGTTTTTTACACAACAAGGTAATTATTACAAAATAAACGATGAGATTAAAAATTGCGTAACTTTTTCAAAACTCAATTTATTGAGCGACCAATTTCCTAAGGACTGTGACTTGATTTTATGTAGAAATGTACTAATTTACTTTACCGAAGAAGCGAAAGTAGGTATTTATGAAAATTTTCATAAAGCATTAAAAACAGATGGCATTTTATTTGTAGGCAGTACCGAACAAATTATCATGCCAAATCGATATAACCTAAAACCAGTTAGAACATTTTTTTATCAAAATAATGTTAGTACCACTATATAGAGGGTAGAAAAATGTTAAAAGTTTTTCTATAAACTTATCTATTTTATAGTGGAGGTAATAACCATGAATAACGAAAATGAAATAATAATAGAACAAGAATCACTAGAGAAATTAATGCAGGAAATAGAAGATATTGCAAATAAATATGACATAGATGTTCCGTAATGATATGAACGATATAAATGAATTATAAAGGATAAAACAAATGACTACAGATAAATACATATTTAAAATCGGTGAGCTATCGATACCGTATACCGTAACCGAAAGTACCAAGGCAAAGCATATAAGACTTATTATTGATATAGAGGGTCTTCGGGTAGTAAAACCTAAACAAGTAGCATTTAAGCAGGTAGAAAGTATGATTCATGATAAAAGTGCATGGATATACAAACACTACATGCCACTCCAATCTAAAAAGACAGCTCAGTATAAACGGAAATGGGAAACGGGTGAAAAGGTATTGTATAAGGGGGAAGCATATCCAATAAAGATTTCCCCAAATTTATATAATAGCGCAGTGGTGACATTTAGTGGTGACCACTTTGAAGTATATACTGATGAAAAAGTGGAGAATCGACAAGAAGAGATTGCAAATGCATTTAGGAAATGGTATATAGATGCTGCTTATAAAACAATCGAGCAAAGAGTTGATGATTATTGTAAGATCATAGGAGTAAGTTATCATAAGATAAAAATCAAAGAACAAAAAACCCGTTGGGGCAGCTGTTCGAAGAAGGGGAATCTTAATTTTAACTGGAAGCTTATTATGGCACCTAAGGACGTTTTAGATTATGTCATTGTACATGAGGTATGCCATTTAAGACATTTAAACCATGGGGCAATGTTTTGGCAAATGGTTGCTAACTATATGCCAAATTATCAAAAGGCACGCAAATGGTTAAAGGAAAATGGGGTGTTTTTAAGTTTTCACATATCTAGGTGATGGCAGGATTACATATTTCAAAAATTTTAGCAATAAGTACTATTATATGAGGGGGATTAATAATGTATTGTCAGCATTGCGGTGTAGCAATAGAAAACACAAGGTTTTGCCCTTCCTGCGGAGGGCAACAGAGTACTCAAGAACAAATGGGACAGTTGTATACAAACCAGCTTGTGGGTTATTCTGATAAAATCAATGATCCGCAAATAGCCACGGTTATGAAAAAAATAAATAGCTCAGGAATGGTTTTCGCATTTATTTTTGCCGTGGTCGCAGTGGTAGGATTTACCGTGGCCGGCGCAGTTGAGGTTGGCGACTTTGAGCTTCCTTCAGCGTTTTATATGGGTTTGGGCTTTGGCGGATTATTGATTTTGATTCCTTTTATTCAGATGGCAAGAGCAAAAAAGGATAAAACATGGGATGGCGTTATCGTAGACAAGAAGGTTAAGCAGCCTAGCTATTCAGAACGCCAACGGGGATATTATCAGACACAGTATTGGTTGCATATTCGTCTTGACAATGGTAAAAACAAAATCATACCGTCTACGGAAGAACTTTTTAACTATTACCAAATAGGCGAGCATGTGAGGCATCATGCGGGTACCAGTCATATTTTAGAAAAATATGACAAATCATACGATACTATCATTTATTGCATTACTTGTACAAGCAAAAACGATATCAATAATGACACATGTTACCGTTGCAAATGTCCGCTGTTGAAATAGTTATTAAATTGTAGGGGGGATTTTAATGGTTCAGCAATGGTATGTAAATAGAGCAGGACAAAATTTTGGTCCCTATACATGGGATGAATTATGTCATTATGCACGTGAAGGTAATATTACAGAAGATGATTTGCTTTGGAGTCAATCTACCGGTGCTTGGATTAAAGCTGGTCAAATAGCAAGTTTAGTGACACATGCTTTTGCGAAAGATAATATCCCACCCAAAACTCATAGAAAAAAGCGTCCCTTTATTGCAGTTGCCAGCATTTTAACAATCTTACTGCTTGCTTTTGTTCTATTCGTTATCAATACAGATATTCTCCCGTTATTTAGAGAATCTTATTCACTTGAAAAAGTTGTTGATGTCGGCACATACGCAATCAAAGAACCCTCCCTGAAGCATATAGTGGAAATCGATGACTGGGGCCATATACCTGCCAACCAAATTGCCATTTTACTACGGGATAACTTTGGGGAAGAAGAAGCACAGAGAATCGCAAAAAAGTTTGATGGTAATGTCGTTGGACATATCCAGATGATAAACATGTATCAAATCGAAACGAAGGGTACGTCAGAAGATGATTTAAGATATGTGCTATCAGCAGCAGAAAAAATGGAAAGCATAGAGGTAGTGGCGCCGAATATACCTGTTACTTCTCGTATGACAATTGAAGGTCGTAAATGCTCGCCTTTAAATGATCCAATGTATGCAGAGGGAGATAACGGTAGAGTTTATGAGATGATTGGATTGCAAAATGCATGGGATATTATTTCTGCTACAGGTGTTACACTTAACAAAGCGCGTGTGGGTGTTATAGATGATATTATATATACGCAGTCAGGACACACATTTACGCCAGAACTTCATTTTCCGGATGAGCAAGGTAGATATGCTGATGGCAGAGTAAGGATTACACCAATAAAGAGCGATCGCGATAAAACATCTACGCCCATTACAGATGCAAGCGGAGAGTTAAGGACAGGTGGATTAGGTCATGGGACTGCAGTTACACACGTCATTTCTGCAGATGCTAGTGGCGGGACTGTGGGTGTAGCAAGCATACTTGGTGAAAACTTACAAGTTACGGTGAATGTAACCGGACGTGGCACAACGTTTGTTGGGCAAACAGATGCAAACGATCTAACCGATCCAGTAAGATGGGGTAATCACACATATGGCATGTTAGAGCATATGCTTGAACAAGTAGAAAGTGGTGCGACTATCATCAATTGTTCGTGGGGCCCTCAGTTTCTAGGTTCACAAAATGCGACAGCCTCAGCAATGATGAATAGATTCCTGACAATTATGGCAGAGCGTCACCCAGAAGTTATATTTGTAACAGCGGCTGGCAATTCAGGTCAAGGGTTAAATGGGACTAATGATTACTGGGGTAAAAACCTACCAAATCTTATTACGGTTGGGGCACTTAATAACGACGGCGAAAGGGCAAGCGCAAAAGATTGGTATAACCAAGAACAACTAAAAGCGTGGTATCAAAATGCCCTTGCAAACCAAAGAATTCCCGCTACAAAAACTTTTGACCAGTATGTGGATTCATTATTAACGGGTTCAAACTATGCCGATGCTGGAGGAGAAGTTACATTGTCTGCACCAGGAACCGATGTGCCTGTAGGCATCTCACCTAACGGTAAAACACTAACATCTAACGGGACTAGTTTTGCGTCTCCGATGGTTACAGGTACTATAGCTCTTATGAAAGCAATTAATCCAAAGCTTACAGCTGCTGAGATCAAGGAAATTCTAACACAAACGGCTTCACGTAAGGTTAAGAGCGATGGAAATGAAAAAACAGTACCTGATAATATGGGGGCGGGTGTGTTGCGTGCAGACCAAGCGGTTCTTAAAGTCATTAATGATATGAGAGCAGGGGATCCAAACGAAGCAGATTACCCCCTTCTTCCACCACTTGACTTTCAAACACTGCTAGGCTTAGCCGATATTAAAATTACAGCAACATTAGTTGAATCTGAAAATCATTCTAAAGAATGGGTGGTCACGGCATCAGTGAGCGAAGTTTCAGAAAGTGGAACAACAGTAGAGATAAAAACAATTGGTCAGGGTATGGTGATAGGGAATAAAAAACAACAATTAAATGCCCCAGGAAAAATTAGTTGGACCGTTAAGCCAGTCCATGAGTATTTTACAGTGAGGGCTTATAGGCTTGATACAGGTGCATGTGCTATTTTGCACATTAACGAAGTAGAAGAGGATATCATTGATGGTACGTATACCGGATACTTTACAGTTAAAGAGGACGAAAAAATTAGAAATTATATTGTAGACATTTTTAGCAAAATGATAACCCCTATTATTAGAGCGATTGGTTCACAATTTGATGTAACGTATTCTGACGAGGAAATTCGTGATGCAGTAGATCAAGCTACGACATCAGAAGCTTTAGGAAAATCATTTGCGATGAATCTTACCATTATCTCTGAAAATAATAATATGGTTAGCATACATGCATATGTTATAGATGTAGATGGACAAAAGACGGAGTATTCAACAAAAGGAACGTATGAAGGTGGTATTCTAAAATTCAAAATGAGATCTAACGATGGTACTATCATGGAAATGACAGGACGAATGGTAAACGCAGATACATTAGAAGGAGAATTTACCGCTACGGCATTACTTGTTGTTAAAGACGCCTTCTCTGGTAGTTGGAGCGTTGAAAAGAAGTAATAGCAGTTGATATATAGGCGTTAATTTTGAAAGAAGAGAGGGGTAAAAAAAGCTGTTTAATCATTTAGAAATGTTAAGGGGGTAGATTTATGAGGGAAAATCATAATTTGCAATGGCAAATAGATATATCTGTGATTATAAATAAATATATGCAGTGGCAGTTTTTGAAAGGCTTAGGAATAGGCGCTTTTATTATGGCGGTTTTCATGGGCGTCTTCATTTTTTTAGAATACATCAGAAAAAGTGCCTATTACCAACCTAATTTTAATAGCTTTAAATACATGTTTTTTGTAATTAATATCCTTTTTTGGCTTACAGCCCTTTGTATGTTTCTTTTATATGCTAAAAAATATGTAGCTTCTTACAGTTTAAATAGTAAAGAAATAAAAATGAGAACCAGAAAAAAGGGAAAGAAAAATAAGGCATTGCATGAGATATTGTTTTTCTTAAATACATTTACTTATCAAACAAATCCCGCAGCTTTTTCGCCATATGCCTTAAGAAGAAGTGAAAATATTACTATCAAATGGAAAAATGTTCGGAAAATTATTGTAATACCAAAGCATCAGACCATTATCATTAAGGGTGAAATAGGGGTTAAAATGATCGTCTTTTATACTCAAGATGATAAAAATACTGTTTTTAATGCAATTAGAAGCTACTGTCCGAAGGTTCAGACAGTTGAAAGGTAAATATTCACAAAATAAAGAGTAGGCAGAGGATTAGATAATTTTCTGCTTTTTTTATTGTGTTAAGAAGGATTTTGTTAAAAATTGTCGAATGTAAGTAAGATAATATATATATAGACAAAAAAATGAAAATATTATATAAATTTAGATTAATGTATCAAAAAAAGTGGTAAAGTATTAATTATGTTATAACAATATAAATTTTTTGGGGGATAATATATGTGCATTTATAATAAAATGAAATTATACAAAATCATTTTTATAATTATGGTTTGTATGTTGTTAGGACTTGGTATTTATACGCATGCTTTAGCTAATAACACATTATTAAAAGAAAATGTAATCCCTTTGTTTGAAATCATAGATAGAGATTCTGGTCTTTCTAATCTATCTGTTTCATCTATCGTACAAGACAAATACGGGTTTTTATGGTTTGGTACACAAGGGGGACTTAATCGTTATGATGGTAGAGAAATGAAAGTGGTTAGGCGAAATCCTTTTAAAGACGATGGTTTGGTTCATAATTTAATACAAACGATGTATTATGATGAAAAGTTACATGAAATTTGGATAGGCACATATCAAGGAGTTTCTCGTTATAATATTCACCACAATACATTTGAGAATTTTACAGTATCAGGTAATGGCTTGTCAAACCCAGTTGTTATTGCAATAACAATTGATAAAAATCATGATGTTTGGATAGGCACTATGGAAGGACTTAATCGTTTAGATATAGAAACAGGCGACATAAAGCAATATGATATCCCAGGTAATGTTGTAAGAGCGCTTAAGATAGATTCTACAGGACGCCTTTTAATCGGCACTTATGAAGGTCTTTTATATTATGATGAACTGACAGAAAACATCAAATCACTTGCATTTGACTTACCTTCACCTTATGTAATGGTTGTCGATGAGTTTGAAAAAGGCATCCTTACGCTAGGATTATGGGATGGTGGGATAGTACAGATTGATTTAGAAAAAAACGATATACAAAAAACAAGTTTTGCGGATAATCGCGTGTATACACTTACACAAACGGAAGATAAAACCTTTTGGGTAGGCACATGGGGTGGGGGATTATATGCCATTACAAAAGACGGTAGTGTATCTCATTTTGCGGGAGACGGAGCAGAAAGTCAATTATCTCATCCCGTTGTCTATTCAATGCTACAAGATCATTCAGGCATATTATGGATTGGCACAAATGGTGGCGGTATTTGTAAGATGAGTCCTCGCAAAAGTAACTATGTACAATTTTATCATGATGTAGATAACCCCAATAGTTTAAGTCCGGGAAAGATTAATAAAATATTTGGTGATAGCAATCAAAATCTTTGGTTTGCGATTTATAATGATGGGCTTAATCGTTATGACCCATTAACCGATTCTTTTATAAAATACAAGCATGATTCAGACAATCCTAATTCTTTGCCAAACAATAGTGTGGTAGATATGATAGAGCTATCAGATAACAGATTGTTACTTGGTACTGGTGAAGGGTTAGCATATTACGATATGACAACAGAAAAATTTTATCAATGGCCTATTTTGCCCAAAGGTGTTATTGTATATGCTCTTGCAGATACAGAGGAGGAGCTTTGGATAGGTACCTACACAAATGGTATTTATTGCTACAATAAAACAAGTGGTGAGTTGCAGCAGTATTACTACAAAGATAGTGATAACTATTCTTTATCAGATAATTTAGTGTATGATATTTTAGTGGATACTAAGCAAAGAGTGTGGATAGCTACAAATAATGGTTTGAACGTATTAATACCAGGTCAAAAGGAATTTAAAGTTTATTACAGCGCCGAAGGTGACTATCATCAGCTTGGTAGTAATACAATTAGGGTTGTTTTTGAAGATAGTAAGGGCCGGATATGGATTGGTACAGTGGGCGGTGGTATTGCTTTATATAACGAAGAGGAGGATGTTTTTAAAAGCTTTATTGAAGAAAATGGCATGTCTAGCAATGTGGTAACAGGCATATTAGAAAGTGATGATGGACGAATATGGATAGCGACACATCAAGGAATATCTATTATTGAACCACAGGGGTATAATATTTTTGTGCTAACCCCAGAAGATGGAATTGGCGGATGGGAATTTAATGCAGGGCATTTTCGAGACAAAAAAGGTACACTTTTATTTGGTGGTATACATGGCATAACAAGTATACCAAAAGATTTTGCTGATGCAGAAGGATTACTAACTCCTAAACTTTATATAACAGGTGTTGAACTTTTTCAAAAGCCTGTAGACTTTGACAAATCTTTCTTTAATGATGCTATACTTCACTTTGAACATAGAGATAAGTTTCTAAGTTTTCAGTTTGTGGCGTTAGATTTTGATTCCCCAGAGAAAATAACATTTTCTTATAAACTGCAGGGATTTGATAAAGATTGGATTAATGCGGGTACGTATAACTATGCTTCTTATTCTAATTTGCCAAATGGCAAATATACTTTTATGGTTCAGGCAAAAACGATAAGAGGAATCAAGTCTGAAGTAGCAAAGCTTGAGTTCACTATTGCCACACCATGGTATAAGACTGTGATAGCATATATTTGCTATATCATTATTGTCTATTTGCTTTTACTAGGAGCTTTTAAACTTAGAGAAGGAAAACTAATCAATCAGAGAAATTCTGAGTTAGCCAAGCTAAATACCCAGTTAGCGCAAGCCAATGAGCAATTAGAAAGCCTATCTATAAAAGATCCACTTACAGGACTTTATAATCGCCGATATTTTAATGAAATTATAACAGAGTATTTAGGATTAGCTACAAGAAGTAAAGCGTCTCTTAGCATTATTATGCTAGATATTGATTTTTTTAAAGAAATTAATGATAATTATGGGCATGTAGCCGGAGATTATTTGCTCATAGATGTTGGAAAAGCTATTGATGAGGTGCTACCACGAAATACAGATTTTATTTCTCGTTATGGCGGCGATGAATTTATTATTTCTTTATATGATACACAACAAAAAGGAGCACTAGTTGTTGCCAATAAAGTAAAGCGTGCAGCAGAAAATATTAAGGTAAGACCTGAATTTGCTAAGACCGATAAAAAAATTACCATTAGTAGTGGTGTTGTTAGTACCGTTCCTGATGATAACACCACCACAAAAACACTTATCCAAGCGGCAGATAAAGCACTGTATGACGCGAAAAAACAAGGGAGAAATTGTATTTATGTAGGGGATTTGTAAGTTGTCGCTTTTTTTATTAACAATCTTCTATTCTGTTCTTTTTTGTGGTATAATCTTAAATGTTCGACGATCACGCTTTAAAAGTAGTCAGCAAAAGGAAGGGGATAAAGATATAATGGGGGTAAAAATAAGTACATTTCAACTTAATATGTTAGGAGCTATGATTTTCATATTGCTTTTTGTTTCATATGGCATTAATTCATTTACAGTAAATGTTTTAGCGCAAAAGCAATTATCTGAATTTGAGATAGAACTTTCTGATATCAATGTGCAATTATCCGAACTTGCTACAGAATTAAATGAATGGCAAACGCTATCAAATTCCTATAAAGAGCAAATACAACTGTTCATGCAGCAAAAAGAAGAAATGAAAGAGGAATTAGAAGTTCAAAACCAAGATATTGAGAAAAAAAAGCAAAAGTTACTAGAAAAACAAAAACTCATAGAAGAATTAAAGCAAAAGATAGAAAGTTTTGAATTTCAAGCAATAAAAATACAAAATCAAAGAACTTTAACTCAATTTTTTTCTAGATATCCTAGTGTGCCATCAGGAGAAAAAACAATTTTTCTTACTTTTGATGATGGACCAATGCATATAACCCTCGAGGTACTTGAAATATTAAAAGAACATGAAGTGACAGCCACGTTTTTTATAGTTGGCAATCTCGCTGAAAATCGTCCTGACATTGTTAGAAAGACATATAATGAGGGGCATGCGGTCCTAGCACATACATATACGCATGATTATCGTATTTATACAAGTTTTGATACTTTTTATGAAGATTTACATAAAGTGCAGCAAGTGATTCATAACATATTGGGTAAAGTTCCACCCCCCATTTTTCGTTTTGCAGGGGGCGCTGGCAATCATGTTTCACGTCAATATGGCGGCAGAGACTTTATGCCTAGATTAACGCAAGACGTTAAAGAAAAAGGATATTATTACATCGAGTGGAATGTAAGTGCCAGAGATACCTCAGTACCTCGTCCAGATAAAGATTTAATGACACAAATTGTATTAGAGGGTTGTTATAACAAAGATTATGTCGTTGCCTTATTTCATGATATTAATTCAAATACCGCTTTAGTTAAAGCACTTCCTCTCATTATTACTGAACTTAAGGAAAGAGGATATGTTTTCAGGACATTTAGAGATATTACTCAAGCAGAGTTAAATAAAATGCAACGATTAGGAATTGCCAATACATCGGTACAGTAAAATTTCTGTTTAAAGATGTAAAAAAGTATTGTATTCTACCACTTCATGTGGTATACTATTTTAGAATTAGATTACGGGCGGTCCTCTGTTATGGGAAATTTGGCATGAACGTCTAGGCAGGAAGGAGGAGCAATAATATGAATCCAATTATTAGTGCAATAGAAAAAGAACAATTACGAAGCGATTTACCACAGTTAAACATCGGTGATACCGTAAAGGTTTATCTAAAGGTAAAGGAAGGTAATCGAGAGAGAGTTCAGATGTTTGAAGGTATTATCATTCGTAAAAAGAATGGTGGTCTTCGTGAAACATTCACAGTAAGACGTGTTTCTTACGGTGTCGGTGTAGAAAAGACATTTCCAGTTCATTCTCCGATTATTAACAAAATTGAAGTTTCAAGAAGAGGAAAAGTTAGAAGAGCAAAACTTTATTACTTAAGAGATAGAGTGGGTAAAGCAGCGAAGGTAAAGGAACGAATATAGTTTATTAAAAAGGGACAGAGATGTCCCCTTTTTTTAAAGCACAGGAATTTATAAAAATCCAGATTTTTGGAAATTCTTGTGATGGTAATTGCAAATAGGTATATGTGACTGATGGAGGGTAGATATGCACAAAGAGCCTTATGAATCAAATTATGATGGTTACAATGAAGATAATACAGATGAACAAGAACAAACAGTATCGCAAAAATCGATGAATATGAGAAAAGAAATTTTTGAATGGATACAAGCCATTGTAATTGCTTTGGTGATTGCACTGCTAATACGTTCGTATGTGTTTTCACTCATTAAAGTAAATGGTCATTCCATGCAACCTACACTTTATCATAATGAACGTCTGGTGGTTACCAAGCTTATGTATACACCACGACAAGGAGATGTTATTATTTTAGATCCTCCTGCCCATCAACAAGGCCCATATGTAAAAAGGGTTGTTGCCGTTGGTGGACAGACAATTGACATTGATTATGATAATCAAAAGGTTTATTTAGACGGAGTTGAATTACAAGAGGATTATATAAAAGAAAGCATTTCTAGCCGTGGGAATATAAAACTGCCTATGAGAGTTCCTGAAAATACCGTTTTTGTGTTAGGTGATAATCGAAATAATAGTCGTGATAGCAGATATAGAGATATAGGAGTAGTACCGCATGAAAATATTATCGGCAAAGTGACCATTCGCATATGGCCATTAGATAAAATAGGCTCCGTATATAATGAGAATTAGTAGGTAATAAATAATGTCATACAAGGACAAAATGGAAGCAGGTGGTTGCTATAAATATCCAATGGTATCCTGGGCATATGACTAAAACAAAACGACTCATACAAGAAAATTTAAAAATGGTGGATATGAGTGTTGAACTTGTAGATGCAAGATTACCCCTAAGCAGTCGTAATCCTGATATTGAAAAATTAATGGGTCAAAAGCCTAGGATTGTTGCCATTAATAAAAGTGATCTTGCTGATCCAAGTGTTAATATGCAGTGGGAAAAATGGTTTGACTCACAAGGACAAAAGGCAATACTTATTGACTCGGTAAGCGGAAAAGGACTTAAGCAAATCCCAAATCTTTGTAAGGAAGTACTTAAAGACAAGATAGAGAGGCAAAAACAAAAAGGAATTATAAGTAGAAGCATTAAACTAATGATTGTAGGTATTCCAAATGTAGGAAAATCCTCTTTTGTCAATAAGTTTGCAGGAAAGGCCAGTACAAAAACAGGAGATAAGCCAGGTGTCACACGTGGAAAACAATGGATTCGAATCAAAAGAGAGTTTGAACTCTTAGATACACCAGGGATTTTATGGCCGAAGTTTGAGGATGTTGAAGTAGGCAAAAAACTTGCATATACTGGTGCAATTAAAGATGAAATTATCGATGATTTAGAGACACTTACTTGCGATTTATTGACATTTTTAGCAAGTAATTATGCTGAAAATTTAAAGAATCGCTATAAGCTTGAAAATGTCCAAGATGAAAGTGGATATGCACTTTTACAAGCGATTGCTAAAAAAAGAGGATGTGTCGTTGCAGGGGGAGAATTAGATACTTTGCGTGCGGCTAATATTATTTTAGATGAATTTAGAGGATGTAAGATTGGAAAAGTCTCTTTAGAAAGACCATAAGGGCAGAATCAAGAAAATACCCAACCAATGAGTATAGTGGTTAGTTTCTTGGTTCTGCCTTATTAGACTTAGCTTTTCCATGAAAATGGTCGATATTATAGATGGAGGGGGTGTGCTCTATGCAAGATACTTATATGACTGCCAAACAAATTGACCAATACCTTGGCACGCTTGCTACTAAAGAGCTTGAAAGTGCTTTAGCACCATTAAAAATGGATAGGCGTGCCACGGTTCAAAAAATAGTCAGTAAGTACATACGTAAAATTGAAAATGCTTCTCAGGAGAGAAAAAGACTACAAATGCTTTGTCAATATGAAAATGCTTTATTTGAAGAGGGATTGTCATATGTTGCAGGGGTAGATGAAGCAGGGAGAGGACCATTAGCAGGGCCTGTCTTTGCTGCAGCGGTTATTTTTTCTCCAGGTACCATTATTGAGCAGATAGATGATTCTAAAAGATTAAGTGCAAAAAAAAGAGAAGCACTTTATGAAGCAATTACAAAGCGTGCGTTGGATTTTGGTATAGCACATGTGTCAGAACAAGAAATAGACCATATAAATATTAAGAATGCTACTATTTTAGCCATGCACAGAGCAATCCAATCATTAAAAGTACGTCCCCAGCACCTCTTAGTGGACGGAATAGATTTTGAAACAATAGATAATCCATATACAAACATTATTAAAGGCGATAGCTTGAGCATTTCTATTGCCGCTGCTTCGATATTAGCAAAAGTATCTAGAGACCGATATATTGATAAGATGGCAGCTCAATATCCCCAATATGGATTTTTAAATCATAAAGGATATGGCACAAAAGAGCACATTGAAGCAATTAAACAGTATGGCATATGTCCGATTCATCGCAAAACGTTTACTACAAAGTTTTGATATAGTTGGACAGGTACTCAGTTGGTCAGGAGGTGTTAGCATGAAGATTGATATAGGAAATATGATGCAACAAATTAATATTACTTCTAAGGCCAAACTATTATCTAGATTAGAAGTAGGGGATACAATGCGTGTACAAGTAACAGGGGTATCCGATCATAATATAATGCTACGTCTACCAGACGGAACAATATTAGAAGCAGCTAGTTTGTCTAAATTAAATGTGAATCTTGGTGATTTTATTGAGTTGAAAGTTAACCAAAAAAGCGACAATCAATTTTTCGTAGAAATTGTACATCAAAATACTGCGCAGGATTCGGGAGAATCATTAAAGCGTATGATTGTACAGCTAGAGGTACCATTTAATGAAAAAAATGAAGCAATTGTTAGTCAGATGCTTAAAAATGAGATACCTATAACGCAAGAGCATTTTCAAGAAATATCAACACTTATGAAACAGCATCAGCAGCCTGCATCAGATAATATCGTTTTTCTAATGGCACATGATATACCTGTAAATGAGCAGACGCTTACACAATTACAGCAAATTATAAGTAATACGCAAAAACTAGGCCAACAAATTAAATCACTTATTTATATAATGGATGGAAATAATCGGGAAATAAATAGCACTATTTCCCAGGAAATAAATGACAGTAATAGCGTTATGAAATCGGGAAATACTACTGCTGTAACGGATAGCACTGAAATAACTACGTCACAACAACAAGATGGGCGCATAAATAATCAAACCAACCCTGCTGAGCAGAAAAATGAAATAGCTCAGAAGATAGAAAACAGTGAAATTTTTTCAGAAAATAATAAGCTCTCACCATCAGACTTTAAGACATCTGTTGTTAAAAATGCTATGAAATCACGACAAGAAGCAATAAACCTTTCTTCGTTACCTCAATTATCTGAATTAACAGATGCCTTGAAAACGGCTTTTAAAGTGGTAAACAGAGAAAATGGTGATATACTTGCAAAAGATATACAAACACAAAATCAGTTAAGGGAAATAACTCAGACGCTTCATACACTCAAAGACAAAATAGAACAATTAAATATACCAGAAAAAAGTGATCTTTCAAATACTATACAACACCTGCAAGACAACATGGCTTTTCTTGATCAGCTGACCCGTTTTGCTGCACTTATTCCTATTCCACTCAATATCAATGGATTAGACACGACAGCAGAGCTTTATGTATTAAAAAATAAAGAGAAGGGTAAAAAAATTGATGTTAACAACGCAACCATCTTATTATCACTATTTACCGCAAATTTAGGACAAGTAGAAGTGATTGCTAAGACCCATTATAAGAGCATCGAATGTATTTTTCGTTCAGAACAGGAAGCAGTATTATCTTTTATTCGCAAAAACAGTACATCACTGTATCAAGTACTAGATACTTATGGGTATCGGTTAAGTCAAGTGTCTTATAAGCACATTGAAAAGCAAGATGCGGCAAATATACTAAATGTAAATGAAATCAGAAAACAGTTAGATAAGAAATATTCGGTAGATATAAGGGTGTGAATTATGCAACAAGATAAAAAAAAGCCAATTAAAAAAGCAGCTGCGCTTAAATATGATATGGGTGATAGTGCCCCACGTGTAGTAGCGAAGGGAAAAGGAAAGGTAGCCGAAAAAATACTTGAGAAAGCAGCGGAAAATGATGTGCCTATTCACAATGACCCTGAATTAGCACATATGCTCAATCTGCTTGAATTAGGAGAACAAATTCCACAAGAGCTCTATGATGTTGTTGCCCGAATACTTATTTTTGTAGCAGAAATGGACCGGTTAAAAGGCGAATATTAAATAAAAGAAAAAGTAGGGATATACGTGACAGCATATAAACAGCAACTAGGTGCTGCTGGTGAAAAATCAGCGGTGAAATTTTTAATAAAAAATAACTACAAGGTACTTGATGTCAATTATCGTTGCCGTTTCGGAGAAATTGACATTATTGCACGGGATGCTCAATATACTGTATTTATAGAAGTAAAGACAAGAAAAAACACGCTATATGGATTGCCATCAGAAGCCGTAAACTACCATAAACAAAGAAAAATTCTTAAAGTAGCACAGCAATATATGCTTTATAAAAAAAGATATAATGATAATGTTAGATTTGATGTAATAGAAGTTTTTGCGCAGATGAAAGAAGATGAATCTGTCTATATTCAAAAAATTCGGCTGATTAAAAACGCTTTCCAGATAGTATAGGAGGCTTTAAACTTGATTATTTTTGATGCCCATTGTGATACCATTAGCCAGATAGAAAAAAGTAAGCAATCGCTTTATAACAATCATCATCACGTAGATATATATCGCATGCAAAAATACAAAGGATTTGTTCAAGTGTTTGCCCTATGGATAGAACCTTGTTATTATAATGCGCCACTGCAAAGAGCGATGACATTATTGCAAACGTTGCTTGCACAAGTAAAAGAGCATAACTCACATATCTTACTTGTAACAAATTATCAAGAAATCTGCGCAGCGCTTGCGCACAAAAAGGTAGCTGCACTTATCTCCATAGAAGGTGGAGAAGCGATTGGAGAAGATATAAATGTATTAGAAAAGTTATATGACCTTGGCGTAAGAAGTATATGTATTACTTGGAATGAAGAAAATTCAATCGCTGCTTCTGCTATGTGCGAACATGCTCATAAGGGACTTACGCCTTTTGGTAAGAAAGTTGTCCGAGAGATGAACCGTCTTAAGATGCTAGTAGATGTATCTCACTTATCGTTTGCAGGATTTTGGGATGTTTTAGCGGTTACTATGCAGCCAATTATTGCGTCTCATTCTAATGCTAAAAGTATTTGTCCACACCCAAGAAATTTAGCAGATGAACAATTTAGCGCCATTGTTAAAAATGGGGGAATGATAGGCATTAATTTTTACACACCATTTTTAACCTCTAATAAGTATGCTACTATAGCTGATATTATACGGCACGTTGAACATTTCATGGGGTTAGGGGGAGAAAATCATATAGGATTAGGTTCTGATTATGATGGTATTGACATTTTACCTAGCGGTATGCAAGGCATAGAACATATAGACATGATTTTAAATGCATTACTTAAACTAAACTACACAGAAACGCAAGTTGCAAACATAGCTGGGAATAATTTTATCCGACTTATTAAAAAGGCATTGTAATTTTGAATATTAAGAATAAATATCTTGCGTTTTTTCTTAATATGAGGTAATATAATAGCAATAACAGAAAATAAAATGAAAGTGTTATAAAATTAACATTCAAATAGGAAAAAATTACTGGAGGTAAGTAATAGTGGAAATATTTATATCAAAAAAAACATCTTCAATTACACCGTCTTCTACACTTGCCATCGATGCTAAAGCAAATAGTATGAAGGCAGCGGGGATTGATGTAATTGGTTTTGGAGCTGGTCAACCTGACTTTGATACACCAGCGCATATTAAACAAGCTGCAGTTAAAGCGCTTGATGAAGGGTTTACAAAATACACCCCTGCTTCAGGCACCGCTGCCTTAAAGCAAGCGATATGCAATAAGTTTAAAAATGATAATAACCTAACATATAGTCCACAACAAATTGTGGTTAGTAATGGTGCAAAACATTCTTTACTAAATACGTTTACTGCAATATGTGACCCTGGTGATGAAGTTATTATTCCTGCGCCTTATTGGGTTAGTTATCCTGAGATGGTAAAATTAGCAGATGGTGTGCCTGTAATCATTACATGTACAGAGCAAAATGGTTTTAAGTTTACAGTACAGCAGATCAAACAGGCTATTACACCTAAGACAAGAGCGATTGTACTAAACAGTCCTAGTAATCCTACAGGCATGATTTATACAAAAGAAGAACTGAAAAATATTGCAAAAGTAGCTGTAGAACATAATCTCTATATTGTCTCTGATGAAATTTATGAAAAGCTCATTTATGATGATGCAAAGCATATTAGTATCGCTTCTTTTGGGGATGATATTAAGGAAAGAAACATCATTATAAATGGCGTTTCTAAGACTTATGCAATGACCGGGTGGCGTATTGGATACACAGCATCTAATGAGCAATTAGCACAAGTGATGAGTAATATGCAAAGTCATGCAACTTCTAATCCTAATTCGATTGCTCAAGTCGCTGCTGTCAAGGCATTAGAAGGTCCACAGCAAACAGTCGAAGAAATGAGACAAGCGTTTAAAAAAAGAAGAGACTATATGGTAGGACGTATTAATGGGATAAAAGATCTTTCGTGTATCAAACCACAAGGTGCTTTTTATGTGATGATGAATATTGAGAAACTTTTAGGAAATACGTTTTATGGCCAAAAGATTAATACATCGGATGAATTTGCCGCTCATTTATTAGAAAAAGCAAATGTTGCTTTAGTACCAGGCTCTTGCTTTGGTGCCAAAGGATATATGAGATTGTCCTATGCAATTTCAATGGAAAATATTAAAGAAGGTTTAGACCGTATTGAAAGATATATAGGGTATGAAAAGTAGAACGTTAGAAAGTTGCAAAGGAAAAAAGCTGTAAAGAAAGGATGATAGACGTTGAATAATACATATGAAAGTCCGTTAAATAGCCGATATGCGAGTGAAGAAATGAAACAAATTTTTTCGCCTGATGAAAAATTTAAAACATGGCGCAAACTTTGGATTGAACTCGCACAAGTCGAAAAAGAATTAGGGCTTGAAATTACAGAGCAACAAATAGACGAGCTTAAGAAGTTCCAGACTGATATTAATTACGAGACAGCAAGAAAAAAAGAGGCGGAAGTAAAACATGATGTCATGGCACATGTACATGCTTATGGTGAGCAATGTCCAAAAGCAAAGGGCATTATTCATTTAGGTGCAACTTCTTGTTATGTAGGAGATAATACTGACATTATTGTTATGAAAAAAGGCCTTACACTTATTAAAAATAAATTAATCAATGTCATTGATTTGTTGTCTAAATTTGCGATGCAAAACAAATCATTACCTACATTAGGATTTACACATTTTCAACCAGCACAATTGGTCACTGTAGGGAAAAGAGCTTGTCTGTGGCTACAAGAGCTTTTAATGGACGTAGAAGAACTAGATTTTCAACTAGGGCGCATGAAATTATTAGGTTCTAAAGGCACGACAGGCACGCAGGCTAGCTTTTTATCACTTTTTGATGGTGACCATGAAAAGGTAAAGAAGCTTGATAGAATGATTGCACAAAAAATGGGATTTGAAAATGTCTACCCTGTATCTGGGCAGACGTATTCAAGAAAAGTAGATAGTCAGATATTAAATGTACTTAGTGCGATTTCACAAAGTGCGTATAAATTTAGCAATGATATTCGTCTGTTACAGCATCTAAAAGAAGTAGAAGAACCTTTTGAAAAAAATCAAATTGGATCTTCTGCCATGGCCTATAAGCGTAACCCTATGCGTACAGAGCGCATTTCATCTCTTGCGAGGTATGTTATAGTAGATGCCCTCAATCCAGCTATAACTGCTTCTACGCAGTGGTTTGAACGCACACTAGATGATTCAGCGAACAAACGTATTAGCATACCCGAAGCTTTTTTAGCAGTAGATGCGATATTAAATATCTATATGAATGTAGTAGACGGTCTAGTAGTATATCCTAAAGTGATTTATCAGCATATTGAGCGTGAACTGCCTTTTATGGCAACAGAAAATATCTTGATGGATGCTGTTAAAAGAGGTGGTGATCGTCAAGAACTACATGAAAAGATTAGATTGCATTCAATGGAAGCGGCTAAACAGGTAAAAGTAGAAGGAAAAGCAAACGATTTAATTGATAGAATTGAAGCAGATGAGGCCTTTCCATTGAGCAAACAAGAAATTGCAACAATCCTAAATCCGATGCATTTTATTGGCAGAGCACCCGAGCAGGTGGAGGAGTTTATAGCCCAGCATGTAGAACCTCTGCTACAAGAAAACAAAAATGCATTAGGGATATCAGTAGTATTAAAAGTTTGATGCTACCTTAAGAAAGGGTGATAAAAATGCAAATAGCAGATATAGTGATGGGTGTAATTGGTGCAGGAAATATGGCAACTGCCATTATAAAAGCTGTTTTAAAAGAAGGCATGATTGGGAAAGATAATATATATGTTAGCGATTTAGATGAGAAAAAACGTGAATATATGAAAAATTTAGGGGTTAGGGTTACGACAGATAATATGGAAGTTGTCAAAAAAAGTGATGTCGTTATTCTTGCAGTAAAGCCTAACATATATCCTAGCGTCTTAAAAGAAGTTAGTCATATACCATGCGTAAGGGATAAAGTATTTGTTAGTATTGCGCCAGGCATTTCGACTGATGATATAAAAAGTTTTTTTGCAGAGGATGTAAAAATAGTTAGAACAATGCCCAACACCCCAGCGTTAGTAGGGGAAGGGATGACTGTTGCATGTTATAAAGAACCTGTTATGCCCCATGACTTTGAAAAAGTAGAGAGCATTTTAACATGTACCGGAAAAGTCGAGGTTATTGAAGAAAAATATATGAATCAAGTTGTAGCGGTAAATGGTAGTAGCCCTGCCTATGTATATGTAATGATTGAAGCAATGGCAGATGCAGCTGTATTGCAAGGGATTTCAAGGGATACAGCGTATAAGTTAGCAGCACAATCTGTGTTAGGCGCTGCTAAGATGGTATTAGAAACTGGCGAGCATCCCGCTTTACTCAAAGATAAAGTGTGTTCACCAGGGGGAACAACCATCGAAGCTATTTATAGTTTAGAGAAAAATGGTTTTAGAGCAGCTTTAATGCAGGCAATGGATAAATGCACACAAAAAGCTATTTCATTGGGGGACATCAAAAAGGAAGGGTAGCATTGATACGAAAACGCTATGCAGTGGTTAGTGAAATTCTTAGAGATACAATGGATGTCACGGAAGTTTATGTAACTGTAGAAGGTAAAAAAGAAAAAGCAGTTAATTATAATACATTGACAGGCCCTATTGCAATTGGCGATAGGGTTTATCTTAATACCAATGCAGTGTTTTTGAAATTAGGCACGGGTGGATATCATTTTGTTACTCATAATGCAAGGCATACCACACAGGAGTTTATGCAAGAAGAAGGACATATATTAAAGTTAAGATATACACCCCTTCAATTAAAAGTAATGACTGTAGAAGAGCCAGATAGTCCTTATCATGACGTACTGAAAGAAGCGTGTAGTATTAACGGCATGAAAGTCATCATAGGTTCTTTGCATAGTATGTTATATCCCTTGGTGTATTTACTCAAAGCGCATATTCCTGCTTTTAAGATTGTCTATATTATGACAGATAGTGCATGTCTACCCATCTCTTTTAGTCACACTGTCGATACACTAATCTATACAAAACAGTTAGAGGCCACCATTACATGTGGGCAGGCTTTTGGGGGTCAATATGAGACAGTGAATATATATACAGCACTACTAACGGCTAAACACATTTGTAATGCTGATATTGCAATTGTCATACCAGGGCCTGGTGTTGTAGGAACGGCAACAACTTTTGGCTTTTCTAATATTGAAGAAGGACATATTATTGATGCAGTAAATACACTTCATGGCGTTGGGATTAATGTTGCAAGGATTAGTTTTGCAGATACAAGAGAGCGGCATCAAGGCATTAGTCATCATACGCTGACCATCTTAAGTAAAGTAGCAAATACCTCTGCATATGTTGCGATACCATTACTTCCACCGCATAAAAAATATATCATTGATAACCAGTTAAAAACACATGCAATATATGAAAAACATCATATTCAGTATGTGAAAGAAAATATGGTATCTATTCTTGAAAAGAATCGGGTAGAAATTAAAACTATGGGTAGAAATCTAACGCAAGATGTTGATTTTTTTCGTTCAATTGGCGCAGCAGCTAGCTTATGCTTGGATTTGCTACGAGAAATATACCCCGGCTAAAAGACCCCCCACTTCCTTTAGTCTGTAATTTTATTATATCTTTAGAAGGAATATAAAGATAAGATGTCGAACAATTAAATATGGGTTTTAAAATATCTTGTTTATTGATAATATAAGTAGTAATGTAAGACCTAAAGATACGGAAAGTGTGTAGAGTAGAAGCGTTTATAGATAATACTGAAAAGAAATTATACTTGCGAAAATGTATGAAATAGTTCATAATAAAGTAAGTGTTATATTTTTTAGGAGGTGTCAAAATGGCAAAGGTAACGTTTAATGAAGATAGGTGCAAAGGCTGTGAACTATGTACCACTGTTTGTCCTAAACATATTGTTATCATGGCACAAGACAGAATAAATGTGAAAGGGTTTCATCCTGCACAAGTAACAGAGCAAGATAAATGTATCGGATGTGCTTTTTGTGCAACGATATGTCCCGATGTTGTAATTGAAGTTGAGAAATAGAAGAAGGGGGTACTAAGATGTCGGAAAAATTGTTAATGAAAGGCAATGAAGCTATTTCAGAAGCAGCAATTCAAGCAGGATGTAGATATTTTTTCGGTTATCCAATCACACCACAAAATGAAATTCCAGCATATATGTCAAAAAGAATGCCGAAAGTAAATGGATTATATTTACAGGCAGAGAGTGAAGTTTCTGCTATTAATATGGTATATGGTGCTGCAGGTGCAGGGGCAAGAGTTATGACTTCTTCATCAAGCCCAGGAATTAGTTTGAAACAGGAAGGGATCTCATATATTGCTGGCAGTGAACTTCCTTGTGTCATTGTTAATATTGTACGCGGCGGACCAGGCCTCGGTGGCATACAGCCTGCGCAATCAGATTACTTTCAGTCTGTAAAAGGTGGTGGGCATGGTGACTATAAACTTGTCGTGCTAGTACCGAGTTCTGTGCAAGAAGCGGTAGATATGACAATCGAAGCCTTTGATATTGCAGATATGTATAGAATGCCTGTTATGATATTAGGAGATGGGCTGCTTGGTCAAATGATGGAGCCTGTTGTATTTAAAAGCTATGAACCTAGACAAATTTTAGAAAAAACATGGGGAACAACGGGTACAGAGGGTAAAAGAAAACCGAATATTATTAACTCTTTATATATTGATCCAAAAGATTTAGAAGATAAAAATATTGAGCGTTTTGAGAGGTATAAGTATATAGAAAAAAATGAAGTGCAAGTAGAAGTTGTAGATTGTGAAGATGTAGACATTGTACTTATTGCCTATGGTACAATGGCAAGAGTGGTTAAGTCTGCAATGAAAATAGCAAGAGAACAAGGGTATAAAGTAGGCGTTATTCGCCCACTGACAGTATGGCCTTTCCCAACCGAGGCAATTTGCAAAGTAGCAAGGACAGCAAAGGCATTTTTGACGATTGAAATGAGTATGGGTCAAATGGTAGAGGATGTAAAGCTTGCAGTAAATGGACAAAAACCAGTATATTTTTATGGTCGAACAGGTGGTATGGTACCTACGCCAAATGATATTGTAGAAGAAATCAAGAAAATATCTGGAGGTGAAAAATTATGACAAAAGCATTTGAAAGACCCAAAGCATTAGCAGATGTACAACAACATTATTGCCCCGGATGTACTCATGGCATTATTCATCGATTAGTAGCAGAGGCAATGGATTGCTTGGATATTAATGGAAAAACCGTGGGAGTAGCACCTGTTGGCTGTGCCGTATTTGCCTATAACTATTTTAATTGCGATATGCAGCAAGCAGCACATGGTAGAGCACCTGCTGTAGCCACAGGCGTTAAGAGAGTACATCCTGATAATATCGTATTTACATATCAAGGAGATGGAGATTTAGCTGCTATTGGAACGGCTGAAATGATTCATGCTGCTGCTAGAGGTGAAAATATTACTATTATATTCGTTAACAATGCGATATATGGTATGACAGGGGGACAGATGGCACCGACTACATTAGCTGGACAAGTGACCCAGACAACGCCTTATGGTAGAAATACACAGACACAAGGGTATCCAATAAGTGTGTGTGAAATATTAGCAACCATTGAAGGCGTAGCATATCTTGAGAGAGTGTCTGTTGATAACGTAAAAAATATACGCGGTGCTAAAAAAGCCATTGAGAAAGCGTTTAGATATCAAAAAGAAGATAAAGGCTTTACGTTGATAGAAATATTATCAACTTGTCCTACCAACTGGGGATTAACACCTTTAGAATCACTAGATTGGCTAAGAGATAATATGATGCCTCATTATCCACTCGGTATATTTAAAGATAAAGGGGAGGATAAGGCATGAATTTAAGTAAAGCGCAAGAAGTTATTATAGCAGGTTTTGGCGGTCAAGGGGTTATGTTTGCAGGAAAACTTATTGCTTCTGCAGGAATGCTAGATGAAAAAGAAGTATCATGGCTACCTTCTTATGGACCTGAAATGCGTGGAGGCACAGCAAACTGTCATGTTATTGTTTCGGATGAGCTAGTAGGGTCACCGATTATTGTTAATCCAACAACTCTGATTGTACTTAATAGACCTTCACTCGATAAATTTGAAAATACCGTACTACCAGGTGGAATACTTATGGTAGATACTTCATTAGTAGATAGAAAGGTTTCAAGAACAGATATTAAAGTAGTTGAGATTTCAGCTACCCAGCTAGCATTAGATATGGGTGAAAGGAAACTCGGCAACATGGTTATACTTGGAAAATGGATTCGCGAAACAGGACTCGTATCCATGGAAACCGTTCAAAAAGCACTTAAAAAAGCGGTTCCCGCAGGCAAAGAAAAATTGATTGAACTCAATATAAAAGCCCTTGAAATCGGGTATAATTATAATTAATTATTAAAAAACTGTAGGTAACGGGGGTTTAAATGCTTTCGTTGCCTCTTTTGTTGTTGGCAGTAAACAATTTAAAAATTAGACAGGAAAAAAGAAAAATATGCAAGGAGGATTTTATGTTAACATGTGTGGATTTGCAAAATATTTTAAATCGTATTGATGGAAAAGGGTATAAGGCATATAAAGATTTGCAAGGGAATTATGCTTTTAATAATTTCACACTATATATTGACTATGTACAAGGAGATCCGTTTGCTTCACCTTCACGCATTAGATTGAGAGTGGATATGCCTAATGCAAAGCTTAAAGAAGACTTATATCAAACAAGCATTCGGAAAATAGCACTGGAAGATTACTTTACACGACACATGCTAAAAGCAATTAAGCATTTAGGGGCAAGTGTATCGGGTACAGGTAAAAGCGGTCTTATTGAGATGATACGCTGTGGTCAAGAAGTTATACAAAGAACAGGCATCGTAATTACGGAAAAATATATCGAAGCTAGACTTAGTCTCGGATTACCTGCAAGAGGTCGAACCGTACTTGGCAGACAAGCACAAAAAATGTTTTTGGAATATATTCCTACCATTGTACGTAATGGATTATTTTATGATAAAGTAAAAGATGAAAAGGCGACAAAGCATGTACTGTTAGTTGAAGATCAGCAGTATTTAAGAAATTATATTTCCAACGAAGGATTTGTTGCTTTTGTTGCTAATGGTTCGATATTACCAAGAGAAAGTGGCGTTAGCGATAAGCCACTAAAAAGTAATGAAGTTATTTCTTTTGTTTCTCCTAAAGCGCTAGAAGTAAGCTTTACACTTCCGAATGCAGGAATGATTAGTGGAATGGGAATCAAAAAAGGGATTACATTAATTGTAGGTGGCGGTTATCATGGGAAGTCTACCTTGCTAAAAGCAATTGAAAGAGGTGTATATGACCATATTCCATGTGATGGTAGAGAATATGTGGTGACGCTAGAAAATGCGTTTAAAATTCGTGCAGAAGACGGACGATTTGTAGAAAATGTAGATATTAGTCCTTTTATTAATAATCTTCCCAACAAACAAGATACCAACACCTTTAGCACATTAAATGCCAGCGGTAGCACCTCACAAGCTGCAAACATTAGTGAGGCCGTCGAAACAAAAACAAAGCTTTTACTACTAGATGAGGATACTTGTGCGACTAATTTTATGATACGCGATGCAAGGATGCAGCGATTAGTACATAATGAGAAAGAACCGATTACACCTTTTATAGACCGTGTAAAACAGATGTATAAGCACTTAGATATTTCGACAATTCTAGTTATTGGTGGAGCTGGTGATTATTTTGATGTAGCAGATAACGTCATTTTGATGGATCATTACATGCCCTATGAGGTAACTACACAAGCCCTTAATGTTGCTAAGCAGATGCCTACCCACCGTATAGAGGAAAAAAAAGATGCTTTTACAATTAATACAAACCGTATTCCGATGCCTGTAAGTTTTGAAATCACCGCAAGAAAGGAAAAAGTAAA
>SKGK01000207.1 GCA_007117465.1 Clostridia bacterium
ACCTATTATGTATTTGTAAGAAAGCTAGACAAAGGTTATGGGCGAATTGAATCACTTTTATATTACTTATAAAAGAGAAGTAGGTATTGAAAATGTATAATACTAAAAATAGAAAACCTTGTATTAACAATTTGTTCTTTCCAGAAGTGGTAAAGGGTATCGAACGCACGATACTTCAACAAGCATACACGCTGTTTTTATGTGAAACCAAAGAAAAAGCAGATAAAGAGATGGGAGCAGTAGATATGGCTCTAGAAGAGGTAAAACAAAGAATGCAGCAAAAGAATCCTCCTACCGCCATTTTTTGTTGTAAAGACTAGATGGCGACAGGCGCGGGGAAAGGATAAAGCAACAATTTAAAGACAGAAGAATGGAGGTAATAACGTGAGAGAGATAAATGTAGCATTTGAGATTGAAAGGCTTTTGCAGTTTGCAAAGCAAAACAAAATGATTGAAAAGTGGGATATGATTCTAGCTAGAAATGAACTGCTAGCACTTTTTAATGTGGCAGAACCTTATGAAGGAAAGGTCTTAGTAGAGGCATTTGAGACACCTGTAGATATTTTAAAGCATCTTTTAGATTATGCAGGTGAGGCAGGCGTCATTGAACAGGACACCGTTACCTATCGTGACTTATTAGATGCTAAGATTATGGGACTTTTAATGCCAAGACAATCCGAAGTAATAAGACGATTTTGGGATACAGCAAAAACACACGGCATTAAACAGGCGACCGACGATTATTATCAACTATCTCAAAAATCAAATTATATTAGAACCGACCGTATCGCTAAAAATATGTATTGGCAGGTAGGAACAGCGTATGGTGACATTGAAATTACGGTGAATCTATCTAAGCCAGAGAAAGACCCAAAAGCCATTGCAGCTGCAAGAGAAATGAAACAGACCCATTACCCTAAGTGTTTGTTATGCTTAGAAAATGTGGGTTATGAAGGAAGAGTCAATCATCCGGCAAGGCAAAACCACCGGGTAATCCCCATAACGCTAGATAACGAACAGTGGTTTTTACAGTACTCACCTTATGTCTATTATAATGAACACTGTATTGTTTTTCATGAAGAACATATTCCCATGAAGCTTACTGACAAGACATTTAGAAGATTCTTAGATTTTATAGAGAAGCTACCCCATTATTTTGTAGGGTCTAATGCAGATTTACCGATTGTAGGGGGGTCGATTCTTAGTCATGATCATTTTCAAGGAGGACATCATACCTTTGCGATGGAGACGGCTAGGATAGAAAAGGTTTTCTATAATTTCCAATATCCGGCAGTAAAAGCAGGGATTATAAAGTGGCCGATGTCTGTTATACGTATAGCAAGTCAAGATAAAGAGCAGCTTGTACAAATGGCGATGCATGTGTTAGATACTTGGAAGATGCATAGTGATGCTTCGGTAGATATTGTAGCACATAGTGATATAGAAGGTAAAAAAGTACCGCACAATACCATTACGCCGATCGCACGCATGAACAAAGCGGGCGAATTTGAGGTGGATTTGGTACTACGCAATAATTGCACATCACAAGAATACCCAGATGGTATTTTCCACCCGCATCAGAACCTACACCATATTAAGAAAGAGAATATAGGCCTAATTGAAGTAATGGGCCTTGCAGTGCTTCCAGGAAGGCTTGAAGAAGAATTGGAAATGATTGTAAATATCCTTGTGGGCAAGAGAGTATTTGAGCGTGCAGCAATAGAAGATGATGAGAAATTAGCCAAGCACATGCCATGGATACAGCGCATGGTAGAGAATTATGGTACGACGCTCACGCAGGAGTCCGCCAAAAAAATATTAAAGCAAGAAGTAGGAGAGATTTTTACAAAAGTATTAGAAGATGCAGGCGTTTATAAACGAAATGAAGCAGGAACAAAAGCATTCAAAGCATTTGTGCATCATGCAGGGTTTGAAACCTTATAGAAGAAATAATAGATAAATATTAAATTTCTAATGTTAGTATTTATAAAAGCCATTTAAAACTGATGAAAAAATTTAAAATCAATGATATGGAGGGTGATGAGTATGGAATTGCAAGCATTAAAACAAAAATTTATTGACATTTATGGTGGGAGTGAGGAAGGGATACGCGTATTCTCTTCTCCAGGAAGAGTGAATCTTATCGGAGAGCATACCGATTATAATGGCGGGTATGTATTTCCGGCAGCGCTTACCGTATATTCAACGGTTATTGTAAGAACAAGAAATGACCGCAACATTGGCTTAGCAGCAACGGATTTGCCTGACCGCGTTTGTGCGTCATTAGATGAGCTGGAAAAACACAAAGATTTAAAATGGGGCAATTATCAATTAGGAGTAGCCGATGAGCTGCAAAAAGCAGGATATAAATTAATAGGCTGTGATATGTTATTTAATGACACCGTACCGCTAGGAGCGGGACTTTCATCATCTGCTGCCATTGAAGTGGTAACAGCGCTCACACTGGTAGCACTTAGTAACAAAGCAAACGGCACTAAAAAACCGATTGATATGATTGAGATGGCGCTTATTGGACAAAAGGCAGAAAATAATTATGTGGGCGTAAACTGTGGCATTATGGATCAGTTTGCTTCTGCAATGGGTAAAAAAGACCATGCAATCTTTTTAGATTGTAAAGATTTAAACTATCAATTAGTACCCTTAAAATTAGACGGGTATAAAATTGTAATTGCCAATACCAACAAAAAAAGAAGTCTTGGCGAATCAAATTATAATGAGAGAAGAAGTCAGTGTGAAGCAGGGCTGGCGATTTTACAAAAAGCGTTTGCAGATGCAAAATGCCTAGGTAAAATTACATTAGCAGAGTTTGAAAAGCATGGGCATCTGATTGAAGATGAAGTGATTTATAACAGAGTAGCGCATGTCATTAAAGAAGATGATCGCGTACTTGCTTCTATCAAAGCGTTAGAAGAAAATGATATTAAGGCATTTGGTAAGCTTATGATTGCTTCGCATAATTCGTTAAGAGATTTGTACGAAGTAACGGGAAAAGAGTTAGATACTTTGGTAGAAGAAGCGCTTAAAGTAGAAGGGGTGATTGGCTCTAGAATGACCGGTGCAGGATTTGGTGGATGTACGGTGAGTATTGTAAAAGAAGAAAAGGTAGAGGCATTTATAAAAAAAGTTGGAGAAAATTATGTAAAGGCCATTGGGTACGAGGCTTCATTTTATGTATCTGATATTGGTGATGGTGGATGTGAAAAAGAGGCATTCTAAGTGGCGATTTTAGCAGCAGGCGGCACAAGAAACATCCACATGGTTTCTGCGAAAAATAATGTGTCCTCTAGACTTGTGTAGCAAGATTTGTTAGAATGAATATAATAAGTATATAGTATAATGGTTTATAAGCGTGTGGACAGGCGAATCAACCGTTGTTGCATTAACTTTGCTTATCTAAATAAAGATACTAAACTCAGGTGTTCGTAGGGTTGCGAGTCTGTGTGGGTAGTATTTGTATTGATGTAAGTAAAGATAGAAGGAGGAGAGACGTTGTTAGGGATAACAGATATCGGTATATGGTCTGCTTACTTGCTTTGTGTTTTAAGTACCACTTTGTGCGTGGGTTATGGGGTGCTAAACTGGAACAAAGAGCATGTATATGAAGAAGAGACCGAGACAGTGAAAGCATTTAAATGGGAAACTGTTAAAAATAAAGTGAGTGAGGCGCTTTGAGTATAGTAAAGTGCAGTTGATATTTTGAAAGTTAGTGGTTTAGGGTAGGAGAATATAGTCAAATACTCGGGAAATAGCTTACTTTCCATCAAAAGAAATATATTTTGAAGGGGGTAAACTATCATGAGGGTTGTTATTACCGTTTTGTATTTATGTATTATTGGTTTTTTGGGATATTTAGGGTTTAAACATACAAAGGATTCAAAAGATTATTTAATTGGTGGTAGGAAGGTTCATCCTGCTATTATGGCACTTTCTTATGGTGCAGCATTTATTAGTACTTCCGCAATTGTAGGCTTTGGAGGAGCAGCAGGGGTCTTTGGTATGGGACTTTTGTGGCTTACATTTCTTAATATTTTTGTCGGTATCTTTATCGCTTTTGTATTTTTTGGAAAACGTACACGCAAGATGGGACACAATCTAGATGCGCATACTTTTCCCGAACTTTTAGCAAAGCGATTTCAATCTAAATTTATTCAAAAATTTGCAGGAGGCATTATTTTTGTATTTATGCCTTTATATGCTGCGGCTGTGATGATTGGTGCGTCTAAATTTCTAGAAAATAGTTTGAATATTGAGTATCATGTAGCGCTTTTTTTATTTGCAGGAATCATTGCGGTATATGTATTTTTTGGCGGGTTAAAAGGGGTCATGTATTCTGATGCTTTTCAAGGCTGCTTAATGCTTGTTGGAATGAGCTTGCTCTTGTTTTGGACATATAATAATCTTGGTGGCGTAACGGCTGCACATGAAAAGCTAACAGCGATGATGCAAAATCCACAGGTACTTACACAGCTTTCACAAGCAGAAGCAGGAATTGCACCAGGATTTAGAGGATGGACGTCGATGCCAGAGATGTTTAGTATCAATTGGTGGTATCTTGTTTCATCTATTGTACTGGGTGTAGGGATTGGTGTGCTTGCACAGCCACAGCTTGTTGTTCGTTTTATGACGGTTAAAAGTAATCGAGAGCTCAACCGTGCAGTACCTATAGGTGGCGTGTTTATTTTACTGATGACAGGGGTTGCTTTTATTGTCGGTTCGCTTTCTAATGTGTATTTTTTTGAACAGACAGGGGATATTGCAGTTTTAGCAGCAAATGGCACAGGAAATATCATTCCAGTATATCTCAATCAATTTATGCCACCATGGTTTGCAACGGTGTTTTTAGTTGTTATCGTAGCGGCGGGAATGTCTACCATTAGTTCACAGTTTCATGCTATGGGAACGGCAGTAGGTCGCGATTTGTTTCATACAGAGGGAAAAGATGAAAAGACCACCATGCTTATTTCGAGAATTGGTATGATAATTGCAATCTTAATTACCATTTTACTAGCGTATGTGTTGCCTCAAATTTGGAGTGGAGCCATTGCAGCAAGTACCGCTATTTTCTTTGGTCTTTGTGCGGCAGCTTTTTTACCTATGTATATAGGAGCGCTATACTTTAAAAAAATATCTAAAGATGCGGCAATATCAGGCATGATTACAGGATTTATTACTAGCCTATTCTGGATTGTATTTGTGCACATTAAAGAATCGGCCACACTGCGTATTTCAGAGGCGTTATTTGGAAAACCTAGCTTAGCGCAAGGCTCTATCTTAGCATGGGTAGACCCGATTGTCGTGGCGCTATCTGTTTCTATTATTGTAACGATTGTGGTTAGCATGATTAAGAAAAATGATTTGCATGAAGCGCATATAGACAAATGTTTTGAAGGAATATAGCTCACGATAAATCTAAATAGTAACGGTTAATATAAAAAGGGCTGCAAACAACAATGTTTGTTAGCCTTTTTTTGTATTAATTTTTTATCATTTATTGCATATGCAAAGCATATTTAGTATAATGTGAGAATATATTAATAGATAGCACAAAATATAGTAGCTACTCAGGGGTATATGGATTACTTCCATGCCAATCCGTCGGTATCAATTCCCATCCATGGTCAGTGATGCCTGAAATTGAAGTCCTGTCAATAGTAAAACTATTTATAGGAAGTTCTGCTTTTGCAGATCTACAGTTACTGCTAAATTCGCAATGCTCATTAAGTAGAACTTGCATCCACCAGTGAATATACCCCTTAGTAGTAGCAAAAAATATAAAAAAGGAGAGAAAAATATGCCACTTCAAGTAATTTTAATACGCCTTTCGATGGCAGTAATTTTAAGCGGGCTGATTGGCCTGGAAAGAGAGGACAAAAATAGGCCTGCAGGATTTCGCACCCATATCTTAGTATGTGTGGGTGCAGCAGTAGTAATGCTTACATCACAATATTTATTTGAGCAATATAGTTATCTTACCAACATGGATCCAGGTAGGCTTGGGGCACAGGTAATTAGTGGCATTGGTTTTTTGGGAGCAGGTACCATTATTCGTCAAGGGGTCAATGTGCGAGGACTCACAACGGCTGCAAGTTTATGGGCAGTTGCATGTGTAGGATTGGCGGTAGGGATTGGTTTTTATGAAGGGGCGATTGCAGGTGCTGTGATGATTTATCTAACGCTAATGGTTTTAAGTCGTTTTGGTCCACTTTTACAGAGTAAAGCATCCCACTTGGTTCTCAATGTGGAAGTGGAAAATAAGCCAGGTAAAATTGGAGAAATTGGACTATTATTAGGACGCTATCATGTTACCATCCGAAATATTGAATTTTTAGATAATGATTTATTGATGGAAGAACAGGGGGCTCTTATTCGTTTAACGCTTAAGCTTCCGCATGGTCTGACCCATAATATGATTATAAAAGAGATTGCAAAATTGCAAGGCATAACAGGGGTAGAAGAAGTGTAATATTTTTATATCATACATTACATAATAAGAATAGTGAGGTCTAATTTGCGGGGGAAATATAGGAGTGGAAAAATGACCCGAAAAGTAGGTTTTGTATGTATGATAATACTATTATTATTAGGTGGTTTTGGTTGTAGGCGTTTACAGCTGCAGCTAAAACCACCGATAGAGGAAATGGAGGACAATCGCGGAAATGAGGATCCATTTCAAAAAATGATAGGTATTGAAAAGACACCAAATGAAGAAAACAGTGAGAATGAAGTTGTAGAGCAAAAAAAAGAGGACGATGCGGTTGTTAGAAAATTTGAAGATGGGTTACCTGATGAAGTAGTGATGGCATTAGAGTATAAAAAATATCCTATGCATCATCATTATGTACTAGTGCTTGCAGAAGGGGCGAATATTAGAGAAAAACCAAGTGCAGATGCCCGTTCTCTTAAAAAAGCAACATGGCATGAACGCATTAATGTATTGGCAGAAGTAGAAGGAGAACATTTGAAGGAGTATGGTAGTAATGGGTGGTGTCATGTTTTTTGGGAGGAAGAGGGAGATACGCAGCATGGTTACATTTTTTCGCAGCTAGTACAGGTTCGCAGTTTTCAGTGGGATAAGATGTATCAAGCAATAGAGCAGCTAAGGCAAGCGGCTAAGACAAAGGATATAAAACATATCTCAAACTATAAAAATGCCAATGGTGTGCCTCCGTTATATCATGGTCAAAAAAAGGACAAGTATGGTACAGTAGCAGATCAAGTTGCACCAGCGTATGTAGAACCAAATAAAGATGCGGAATTTAGATACATCGAAGATGGAACAATTGTCTATGTTTCTGAAAAACAAGAAATGTTTTATAAAATAAACTCACATTCTTTTGAAGGAAAGTACTGGGTACATCAAAAATATGTTAGTGATTATCCTACAATAAATGAAATTAAAAAAGTAGTGGTGGTAGATAGAAAAAATCAAAATCAAGCAGTTTTTGAATGGAAAGATGGAAAATGGCATTTAATTTCGTATACATTAGCCACCACAGGGCAAAAAGCTCAGTTTAAAATGGAAACGCCGCTCGGTTATTTTATGGCAATACAAACAGTAGACCGTTTTTTGTATTTAGATGATATTACAGAAGAAATTAAAGGGTATGCGCCGTATGCGATTCGATATAATGGTGGTTCATATATTCACGGCGTACCAGTAGCATTCATAGAGGACGGGGAAGAGCAGATAGACCCAGGGGAAGAAGAATATCTTTTTAGTATTGGAACCGTTTCGCTTTCACATCGCTGTGTGCGTAATTACACAAGTCACGCAAAGTTTTTATATGATTGGATTGATATTGGTAGCAGTGCAGTGATTGTGATAGAATAAGTGAAAAAAAATTTATCATTTTTTGCAGGAGGTTGAGGCTTTATGTAGAATGACTTAATTAAGAATAATTATTGTTCGTTAATTAGAAAAAGGAATAAGATAAAAATTATCACTACTTATTCCTTTTTTATTGTGTAGAAAAGTATAAAAATTGTCTATATAGCGAAGCACGAATGCGCTTTTTTGGAGTATATACATTGAAAATTTATAATGGAAGGAATTTGAAATTGGAAGAGTTAAAGATATTGATGGATCAAGGGTTAAAAAATATTCATTTTATAGGAATAGGCGGCATAAGCATGAGTGGATTAGCGCAAATCATGTCAGCATTTAATTATAAAGTGTC
>SKGK01000167.1 GCA_007117465.1 Clostridia bacterium
ATTACATTAAGAGAAATATAGATATAGGTGCAAATAAAAGTGTGCTGCACGAGGACTTGTTTTTGCATGTGGTAGATTACGACAAGGTTGAGCTTGTGTCAAAGCTTGTAGAGGGTAGGCGTAGAGAAACGTTTATAGTGGCAGAAGCTAAGCTGCCGCAGATAGAGCTTAATAGATTCGTTGAAATCGAAAAATTTAATATTATGCTTCAGGCACTTTTCATTCCATCGAAAGACAGGGATGCAATACTAAAGATTGTCGGAAATATCAAAGAGGAAACGGTACGAAACACTGGCGATGATGGCATATCTCAAACGGTAGTTGCTAAAACAGGCATCGCACGTGTAGGCGATGTGACTCTGCCTAATCCAGTAGTTTTGCAGCCACATAGGACGTTCGTGGAAATCGAACAGCCTGACAGCGAATTTGTATTTCGCATGAAAGATGGGCCTTCGGCGGCACTCTTTGAAGCAGATGCAGGGGCATGGAAAAATGAAGCGATGAAACGAATAAAAGCTTGCCTAGAAAAAGAGTTAGAGGGGATAGGTATAGCGGTAATAGCATAAACAGCTAAGGAGTGTCAACTATGGGTAGAAGCACGAACGATAAAAGCACCGTAAAAAAGCCAACGTATGCTAAGATACCAAAAATTGTAGTCGGTGACGTAATAAGGATAAGAGAAAATTCTATTTGGCACTGGAATAAAAAAGTGCCGCTAAAGACTAAAAATATACGTGAGCGGTCATATTTTGTTAAGATTGGCAAGGTGGTAAGTATACACAGATACGGCTTTTTGGTTAGATGTACTGCTACAGGAGTACCTGAGTTTATTAATTGGGTAGATATAAAAACCGAAAAGATAAATATATACAGGGCAAAGGAAAAGACGGCTATTTTTTAGCCGCCTTTTTTTCCTGCTCATACTGCTTTACATATTCTTGAATTAGGTAGCGGATACAATCTGAGCCGCTACTAAATCCATCTTCCCTACTTATTTTGAGGAGCTTCGCCCACAATGTGTCGGAAGCCCTGAAGTGGTGTTTGGGCATTGGCACTTTCCCACATCCTTTCTTAAATATATGTGATGTACTGCTCTAAGTTAGTAGCAAAGTACATCGCTATTACAAAAATCAATACTTCAAATGCCAGGAAAGCGGCGACTTTTACCGCTCTCCTTTTTTTCATCACGTTTACAATGTTCATTTACTTACCTCCTAATTTGTTTGTGCAAGGCGGGCTTTTTCAAGTGCCTTTGCAAGCTTTTCGTTTACTTCTATATCTTCTTCGGTTAGTCCAAGCGCATCCAATGTCGGCTCTATGTCCCAGGTTATACAATACTCATGATTAGAAAGCTCGTATTCAAACATCTGATAGATAAAGCCATCGCCAGTTAGGTCTGACTCTATCTCGTTTTTAAATTCTGCATCATGCCTATTGATTAATTCAACAAGTTCTTTGCTATCTGCCTTGCGATAAAAGCCACCGCAGCCAAACTTGTAAATCTTGTCTGTGTCGCTAGGTTTTAAACCTAACTTACCCATTGCTTCCTCGAATTGCTTATTGCTGAAAGCGTAAACCATTGGGAAAGCATCAAATTCTTTTTGCTGTCTTTGTTTAAATTCTACGTATCTATTCATGCTTACTACCTCCTTTTTCATCTTCTAAAAGCTGCGCCGCCCACAACGTATCTTTAATAAAAGCTGCGGTGTAGGTAAAATCATCGCCCCCATGGATAGGTTGGGGGTAAAAAAGACCATTACACATGCCTTTTTCAATTAATACATACCCTTTCGACTTCATCTTAGGTATGTCTTTTATAAATGCAGCCTTATCGATGTAATCGTACTGCTTTATAGTGCATATGCTTCTTTTCATAAAACCTCCTGCGGTTAAGGTCCGCCGACCATAGATTTATGGCGTAGGGTTTATTTATAGCCGACACCCTCGAAAACGGCTTGGTACTAAGCTTCTTTTATCCACTTGTCAAGAAGTTGTGTTGATTTCTTTCATTTCGACACATTCCTTTCTACGATTGCGAAGTACACGCTGTACTCGCTTTTGTGCTTAGTGAATATCCATTCGCCTGAGTCGTTGACGAAGTACTCATAAAAACCATTTTCGTTTGCTTCCTTAACGCTTTTAAAGATTCTTTTGATATTAAATGTGCCACGTGGTGTTTTAAGTTTAAATAAAGTTTCCATTCTATCTCCTTTCAAGTCGGCGGTAGGTCGCCACCCTTATTTTTATTCGTGATAACCTTTGTCGTCTAGTCCTCTGATTCTTAATTCTTCTCTTATTTCGTCCTTGTCGGTATAACCACCTGGTATACTGCGCCCTTCGTTAATATGCCAGATAGCGTTCCTCAGTTCATTCTCCGTCCAATCCTTGTATGTTCTCATTCAATCGCTCCTTTCGGTTTTTAGTGTACCTAAGTGGTACAATTACACATTACTAAATAGACCCACATTTGTACACCTGCAAAAAAGACAATATAGGGCGGTTTCATGTCTAATATTAGACGTTATATATTGTTATCTCGCTCAATCGCCTTTATTCTTTGTTTTTCATAGTAATACCGTTTAATTGTAGGCGTATCAAGGGATAGCAAAGATAGAAAAGCTTTAAAAAAGTTTTTGGTAATGCAAATATTGGACGGTTGCAGCGGCTGTGGATAAGGTTGGGGAAAGTGTGGACAAGTTGACAGGTGGAAGGCGATGGGATATAATAAACATAAGGTCAAAACAGAGGAAGGGGGGATAGACGGATGCAAAGCAGAAGGGGTTATGGTATCACCGCCAAAAAGGTAATGGTCGATAAGACTATAAGCATAGAAGCTAAGGCAATTTATGCTTATCTATGTGTTTATGCTAACAAGGAAAGAGTTGCTTATCCTAGTGTAGATACTATTTGCAGAGAACTAGGCATAGGAGAGAAAAGGTTTTACAGGCATAGGAAAGTGCTAGTTGACAAGGGATATATAAGCATAACTAGAAATGTAGAACAAGGGAAGCTAAGTAATAATATTTATCATATCATATAGTCAATATAGACTCTTTTACAGTAGAGCCTTGCGAAAAGAGGGCAGTAACATTACCATACTTAAACATTACCAATATAAACAATACCAGAAGGAAGGAAAAAGAATCGCAGGCTCTTTTTTTCTCCTTTTTCTGCTGCTTCTTTTTTTCTTTCTTTTTTTTATTTTTTTTAGGTTCTAACTTATCTTCGATAAGGCGTTATTAAAGCTCGTATTATAATTATAGTAAGAGCAAATACAGTTATTATCACAGTTGTAGGAATATGGAAGATAGCAATAAATTTATTGGAAAGTCTTGCATGTTGTCAAAAAATAGTGTATAGTGGTATGCATAAATTATACGAGAGAGGGGGAAGTGATGATGCCAGGTAAGTACAAAGAAATGATACCTACTGCACCTAATTGTAAATACAATACAAACCTAGACGACAAAGTATATAAGCTTTGTTTGCTTGGTTGTACTGACAAAGAGATAGCAGACATCATAGGCATAGCAGAATCTACTCTCAATAATTGGAAAAAACAATACCCATCTTTCTTGGAGTCCATCAAAAGGGGCAAAGAAGAAGCAGATGCCGAAATAGCAGATGCTTTGTACAAAAGAGCAAAAGGGTACGAACACAGAGAAGATAAAATTTTCCTACACGAAGGAGAACCAGTTGTAGTGCCGACTACAAAGCATTATGCTCCTGACACCGCAGCCGCTTTTATATGGTTAAAGAATAGACGGTCGGCTAGTTGGAAGGACAAGCAGCAAATAGAACATACTGGGAAAGATGGCGGAGCAATAGAAGTTAAATCAATGGACGATAAGCAGCTAGAAGCGGAGCTTTTAAAATTAGGAGCGATAGCAGCTGATAAAGATGAGTAAAAAACAGTTATCTACCGCCGAAAAGCGCCGAGCGCTGGAACTTATGAGAGAGTATGAGCGCCGTAAAGCGGCTAGAAGTAACGAGTATTTTATCGACAAATATGGACAAATAGAGGATAAAGACAATGGACAGGGCTATACTAAGTTTGATTTGTGGCCAGAGCAGCGCAGAGTTTTGCAGGAAGTTGAGCAAAATAGGCTAAATATCATACTAAAAGCCCGCCAGTTGGGTATTACTTGGTTGGTTTTATGGTATGCACTTCACGCAATGATGCACGCTATAGGATATACAGTTGTGGCACTCTCTCGGCGTGATGATGATGCAAAAGAGCTTATTGGTCGCATGGTTTTTATGTTAGAGCATCTTCCGGATTGGATTATCTGCGATGATAAAAAAGCTCCTGAAGGTTATTTAGAACTTACATATACGGCAACTATGCATGAGATTGTTATACACCGAAAAGATGGAGAGGACAGCCGAATTATAGCAATGCCAGCAGCAAAAGACAGCGGAAGGTCCTTTACCGCCTCTTTAGTCATTCTAGACGAGTGGGCGTTCCAGCAGTGGGCGGTAGAAATATGGACAGCTGCATATCCCACTATCAACAGACCAACTGGCGGTAAGGTCATTGGGTTATCTACAGCAAAAAGGATGACACTTTTCGAAGACATATGGCAAAAGGCAGATAAATATGGCTTTCATAAAATCTTTTTGCCATGGAGCGCAGACCCTCGGCGAACGCAAAAATGGTATGAAGATGCTAAAAAGGCATTAGCAGCAGGACAAAGATACCTGCAAGAGTACCCAAGTACACCAGAGGAAGCGTTTTCAGCAGGAGAAGGCACAGCGTTCCCAGAGTTTTCAACAGATATACACGTATGTGAGCCTTTTAAAATCCCACCGCATTGGAGAAGATGGCGAGGGGTGGACAATGGATATACAGACCCATTCGCCTGGGGTTGGTTTGCAGCATCAGAAGATGGACAAGTCTTTTACTATAGAGAGCATACAAGAGATTATGAGGACGAAAAAGTCTTATATACCGAACAGGCAAGGAAAGTAGCAGAGCTTAGTACACATAAAAAACTTATAGGCAGCGAGATAGTCGAGGTCGAAGAAAAGATTGATTTTACTGTAGCGGGTTTAGATGCATGGAATACCCATCATCGTGACCAAAGCGGGAAAAGTCTTATTGACTATTACGCAGATGGCGGTATTAATGATTTTATCAAGTGCGTAACCGATAGAAGATTAAGAAAAGCAACGATGCACCAGTATTTAGAGCCATACGAGGACAAGAATACAGGAAAATTAACAGCTAAGCTACAGATATTTAGCACGTGCAAAAAAGCAATAGAAACGCTGCCGCTACTTTTAGTCGATGAAAAAGACCCCGAAAAGGTTGCAGATTGCGGAATAGACCATATTTTTGACATGTTATCTTACTCATTGATAGCTTACCATACAGAGAAATCAAAGCCGCTCCCAGAGCGTGAAAGCGAGATACAGCGCTACAAAAAGAATATTGGCAGCAATCGAAATATGCGGAGGTTACTATGATATTTATCGAAAATTACGAAAGCTGGATAATAGAGATAGCCAAAGCTCATATAAGATATTACGAGAAGCCAACAATAAGGCAAAAGCGGTTTATATGGCGATTTTTCAGGGTGTTTTGCAGGCGCATTTATATATTAGATAGTCGAGAGTTAGAGAGGATAAGAGAGGTTTACGCAAAATATCAAAATGATTTAGACAAAAAAGGCATGAAAATGCTAGAAATTTAGGGGGAAATGACATGTATAAACGAATAGGAGAGCCACCAAGACCTGGGCGCTGCGATGCTTTTATGTGCAAAGGAGCAGCCAAGCACGCATACAACATAGACAGGGAAAGACCAAGGACAAATCTATACCTATGTGACAATTGTGAGAAAAGCATGGTAGAGTCAAGTCCAACGTATCTAAAGCTATTAGCCGAATACAAGGAAGTTAAGTCGGTTATGGACACCATCAAAGGTGAAGATGCAGACGGTAGCACCAATGAAGACTTAGAATCTTTAGACATAGACAAATTGCGTGAAATCGGCAAAGACCTAAAGCTAAACGGTTATAATCTCATGAACAGAGAAACATTAGTGCGGAAGATAACCGCCATGAGGGAGGTCGAAGAAAGTGCCTAAGACCACATCAAGTATGATTACAGATGCCATTAAAAAGGCTTCAAAGTCTTTAAAATCTATTGAGGTCACAGAGATTAAAGAACCTGAAAAGCCGAAAAAAACAAAAAAGGCAGAGGAAGGACTACCTGTTCCTGTACTGGACTTTTATCATCCTGAGCTTTACCTAACCGACAAAGAACTAAGAGGAGCGGAAAAGCTTGCAGCAGGCGATAGGGTAAACATCGTAATAGAAGGTGTCGTAACATCGGTAAACAGCCACGAGAATGTTAAGCCAGATGGAAAGAAGGACAAAGGCACAAATGTAAGAGTAGAAGTCCACTCAACCGCCGACATATCCGAGTTTCTAAGGGGGTAGTAGCGTGCACGAGCTAATCATCATCATAAGTCTAGTCCTAATTGTCATAGCACAAAACGTACTTCATTACATCGAACGCAAAGATTTATATAGTCGAGTTATGTCAAAAGACTTGACAGAATACGGCAATATCGTAGATAATAAAGATAAGCAGAAAAATATGCCAAAAAACAGGATGAAGAAGGTCATGGAAGATTATACAAAAACTAAGCATCTTTAGACAAAAAGGGGTGAGCAGGGTTGCTAAATCAAATTATGCAGATGGTAGGCGGCGCATTTGGGAAGAATAACCACAACGTGGACAATATAGAGCAGGTTAAAGAGAGTACATACGGCGAAAAGATGGACACATTATTCGAGGAAGAAGTCATAAATCATGTGAACAATGAATTTACCCGCAGGCAATCCGAGCGAATACCCTTTGAGCTACAGTGGCAACTTAACATGCACTACCTGCAAGGGCATCAATACTGCGACATTGACGACCAAACGCAGCAGATAAAAGAGATACCAAAGCCATTTTGGTACAGTGAGCGTGAGGTTTACAACCACATAGCACCCATCTACGAAACACGTATGGCTAAGTTAGGTAGAGTCAACCCAGCACTTGCCGTAAGACCCGCTACAAACGACATTAACGACATAGCAACCGCTAAAATCTGTAAAAACATAGTAGACAGTACATATACAAAGCAAGAAATGTCACGTAGGATAAAAAACGCCTGTGGATGGTCCGAGATTACCGGAAGCGTTTTTTATAAGCAGATATGGAATCCGAATCTTGGCAGACTAATCGGCGATATGGAGGGGCAAGAGGTTTACGAGGGCGATATTGAACAAATTATGGTGCCGCCATACGAGATATATCCTGATAGCTGCTTTAGAAATGACTTATCCGAAAACAAAAGCCTTATACACGCAAAAGCATACCACGTTGACGAGATATCAGAGATTTGGGGGAAAGAGATTAAAAGCACAACCGCCGATGTTTTTACCCTTGCCGCAACAAAGGTAGGGCTTGGCGGCTTAGGATATACAGCCACCGTAAACAAGATAAAAACAGAAACCAAAAAAGACCACGCAGTAGTGATTGAATACTACGAAAGACCATGCAAAAAGTACCCAAATGGGCGCTTAATCATCATTTGCAAGGACGAGCTACTCTATTACGGAGAGCTTCCATATGCGAATGGAGAGGACGGCAAAAGAGATTTGCCATTTTCAAGGCAAGTATGCATAGACATACCAGGACTTTTCTTTGGCGAATCGGTTATAACAAGGCTAATACCTGTGCAACGCTCATACAATGCACTTAAAAATAGAATTAGAGAATATTTAAACAGGGTAGCGATTCAAAACCTTGCGTACGAGGAAGGTTCGATTGAAAATATAGAGGACATTGAAGCGGATGGACTAGCACCAGGCGACCATGTCGTGTATAAAAGAAACGCAAGGCCACCATCATTCATGCAAAATGCGCCGCTACCCGCAGAATTTACACGTGAAGAAGATAAACTGATAAATGAATTTATCATGATTTCAGGTGTATCAGAGATTAGCCGTAATTCATCAGCGCCAACAGGCGTAGGCTCAGGTATTGCACTTGACATTTTAACCGAGCAAGACAATACTAGAATATCACTTACCGCAGAACATGTTAGAAATGCCATAATAAGGACAGCCAAGCACTG
>SKGK01000151.1 GCA_007117465.1 Clostridia bacterium
AAAAATAATTATTAATAGATAAAAAAGGAACAGTCTAAAATTAGACTGTTCCTTTTTCATTAAACAAAATTTTTGTTTAATTTGGAAAGGGTAATGTTTATAAACATTATTCTACACACTTTTATTTTTTTCGTGTTTGACATAATTATAATACGAAATTAGTCTTTTGTATATGGTTAACTAGTCTGAAATAATATAATGCTTTAGAACTGTTTTTTAAAAAACCACTGGTATAAGATTATACCAGTGGCAAGAGGAGAATAGCAAAGAGCTTGTTTGGGGAATAGTTTTTTATTGTAACATATCATAGTATGTCTAGAAAACATGTTTTTATAAGACGTAACTTTTGTTAATTTTTATTTGTATTCTTCTGTAAAACGTGATATAATAAGAATTGGTTGATATTTGGTAAATCAAACCAGGTTACAATTTAGTGAATTAGTGGAAAATTAAATAATGGTTGTATTCTGCTTTGATCCTTTGGACAGAGACGGAAAGAGATAAATGTAATTTAAGTAGATATAAGATGAGTATGTCTTTTTATATTTTTTTAAATAGTTACTTCAAACCCTTTCCGACACGCTTGGAAAGGGTTTGCTTGATTGAGAAAGAAATAGGTGAGAAATATGAAGATAGGATTTGTAGGTGCAGGAAAAGTAGGTACGTCTTTTGGGATTTATTTAAAACAAAATGGTTTTAGAGTATACGGATATAACAGCCGTACGATGGAAAGTGCCCAAAAAGCAGCTATGATAACAAAAAGTGTGGTTGTGCATGATATAGAAGAGATTTTTGAAAAGGCAGATGTGGCATTTATAACAACAAGTGATTATGCAATTGCAGAGGTTGTAGAGACAATAATAGACACCAATGTAACCTTAACAGGTAAAAAAATTGCACATATGAGTGGCGCTCATTCATCTAGTGTACTTAGCGCTCTGAAAGAAAAAGGTGCTTATATTTATTCTATACATCCACTGCAAGCTTTTGCAAGTGTGGAGCAGTCAGTACAAGACCTGAAAAATACAGTGTTTAGTATTGAAGGTGATACAGAAGGGGATAATACGTTAGAAAAGATACTAAGTAAAATGGGAAATGAATATTTTACAATTACTGCAAAGCAAAAATCACTTTATCATGCGGCAGCATGTATATTGTCTAATTACTTAGTGACACTTATGGACTATGGGTTATCATTGTATGAACAAATAGGAATCGATAAAGAGAAAATGTGCACAGCACTTGCGCCGCTTCTAAAAGGAACTCTTAATAATGTCTTGGAATTAGGTACAGAAAAAGCCTTGACAGGACCTATTGATAGAGGAGATATCAATACAGTTGATATGCACTTGCAAGCACTAGAACAATATGCGCCTAAAGAGGTACAGTTATATCAAATATTGGGTCTTAAGACACTTAAATTGGCTGCAAAAAGCAAAGAATATCCACAAAAAAAAGCATTATACAAGCTTTTGAAAGAAGGTGTAGGAGATGACAAAAAATAAGTTTACGGTAAGTTCATTTTTAGAATCGAAAAAAAAGAAGCATAATATATCTATGTTAACGGCATACGAATATTCAACAGCGAAATTGTTAGACGAAGCAGGAGTAGATAGCATTTTAGTAGGAGATTCATTGGGTATGGTGATGTTAGGGTATGACAATACATTGCAAGTGACGATGGCAGATATGGTTCATCACTGCAAAGCAGTAACACGCGGTGTGAAAAGAGCGATGGTCGTAGGAGATATGCCATTTTTATCCTATCATGTAAGTGTTGAAGAGAGTATCAAAAATGCAGGAAGGCTCGTACAGGAAGCAAATGTAAGTGCCGTTAAGTTGGAAGGTGGAAAGGAAGTAATAGATAAAATTCATGGCATTGTGAAAGCGCAAATCCCTGTTATGGGTCACTTAGGATTAACGCCGCAGTCTGTCAATATGCTAGGCGGATTTAAAGTGCAAGGCAAAGATGAAGAAAGAGCGAAAGTAATTTTAGAAGATGCACTTAGGCTACAAGAGGCAGGTGTGTTTAGCATTGTATTAGAGTGTATCCCCGAAAAACTTGCAAAAGTTATCAGTGAAAAACTTGATATTCCTACGATAGGGATTGGTGCAGGCAAATATTGTGATGGACAAGTACTTGTTACACAGGATATGTTAGGGATGTATACAGATTTTACACCCAAATTTGTTAAGCAATATGCCTCATTAGGTAATAATATAAAAGAATCGGTAGAAAGATATATAGAGGAGATACAAATAGGTACTTTCCCAACAGATGCACATGTATTTGGTATAAGTGAAAGTGTACTTGAGAAGTTGTATTGATAAAGAGTGTGAAGAGAAAGGGTAAAGTAGAAAGTTAAAAGAACAATAGAGGAGAAGTATAATGAAGATTGTTACAAAGATATGGGAGATAAGACAAGAGATACAAAAAGCCACAAATAAAAACAATACAGTCGGTTTTGTACCGACGATGGGTTATTTGCATGAAGGACATCTATCTTTGATGAGAGCAGCAAAAGCACAAAATGAGATAGCGGTTGCCAGTATTTTTGTAAACCCGACCCAGTTTGCTCCGAATGAAGATTTAGAGAAGTACCCGCGGGACTTAGAGAGAGATGCATCGCTTGCCCAAAAAGCAGGTGTAGATTTGTTGTTTGTGCCTGCGGTAGAAGAAATATATCCAAATGGATTTAATACCTATATAGAGGTATGTGGAGATATTACTAGTAAACTATGTGGCAAGTCAAGACCTGGACACTTTAAAGGTGTAACCACCGTTGTGTCAAAATTATTTAACATTGTACTACCGGACAAAGCGTATTTTGGTCAAAAAGATGCGCAGCAGGTCGCGGTGATAGAGCAGATGTTAAGGGATTTAAACTATGACATAGAAACAGTGGTGTGTCCGATTGTAAGAGAGTCAGATGGGCTTGCACTAAGTTCTAGAAATGTATATTTAAGCGAACAAGAAAGAAAAGACGCATTAATACTATCTCAATCATTACTAGAAGCAGAGAAAATGATTCAAAGTGGAAACCAGTATGTTCATCAAATAAAGGATTTTATCTGGGAGAATATTAGGAGCGCTAAAAGCGCGACCATTGATTATATAGAAATTGTAAATACTAAGACGCTAGAAGATATAGATACCATAAAGGGTGATGTTCTAATTGCAATTGCTGTAAAAATCGGTAAAACGAGATTAATTGATAATTTGAAAATGGAGGTATTATGATGTTGCTTAACATGCTAAAAGGGAAAATACATCGTGCAAAGGTGACAGAAGCAAATCTAAACTATGTAGGGAGTATTACTATTGATAATGCATTAATAGAAGCTGCGGGGATTTTGCCTGGAGAAAAAGTACAGGTTGTCAATAATAATAATGGTGCAAGGCTAGAGACTTATGTTATTGAAGGAACCCCTAAGAGCGGTATTGTATGCTTAAATGGAGCAGCTGCAAGACTTGTTCAGCCAGGAGATGAAATTATCATTATTGCATACTGTTGGATAGACCAGGTACAAGCACAAAACTTTGAACCAAACATTGTTTTTGTGGATCAACATAATCGGATTGTAAAACAGGAAAACAGTGAAAAACACGGCTTTCAAGAATAATTTAAGCTATCTTTAACCTATGATTATGTAGCGGAATATGGAAAAATATAATTTAAACTGACGCCTATGACAAAGTAATTCTAACATTAAAGAATTACTTTGATTTTTTTACATAAATCTACACAAAATCATTGACTTTTGTGTGAGTTTATATAAAATAGACATAGGAGAATTTTATGAAAGTTTTCATTTTAGGAGGAAAAAAGAGTTGCGAATTATTTCAGGCAGTGCAAGAGGACATCGATTAAAAACGTTAGGAGGTTTAGATACAAGACCCACGGCGGATAGGGTAAAAGAATCTATGTTCAATATGATTACAGGTTATGTACAAGAGGCAAAGATACTAGATTTGTTTGCTGGGACAGGCAATCTTGGTGTAGAGGCGCTCAGTAGAGGAGCTAGCCAAGCGGTTTTTGTAGATAGGAATGCTGAAGCAATAAAAGTGATTACTGACAATCTTAAGCATACGAAGCTTATAGATAAAGCACGCATTATAAAGTCAGAGTGTGATACATATTTTGCAAGCATAAACGCACAAGAGGAAAAATTTGATATTATTTTTATGGATCCTCCCTATAGTCAAGAGATTATTTCTCCCACATTAGCACAGATTTTTAAGTGGCAACTGTTAAACAAAGGAGGAATCATTGTCGTTGAAAGCGACAAAGAGGATGCCTTGCCAGAAGTTAGGCCACCCTACGCAATCATGCGCAGCAAGACATATGGACGCACGGTTGTAACTATTATAATTAAGGATGATGACAAATGAAAATAGCAGTATACCCAGGAAGTTTTGACCCTGTAACAAATGGACATTTAGATATTATTGAACGCGCAGCAGGCGTTTTTGATAAAGTAATCGTAAGTATTTTACAAAACACCAGTAAAAAACCAATGTTTTCAATGGAAGAAAAAGTATATCTATTACAAAGAGTTACTAAGCATTTAGACAATGTAGAGATTGATTATTTTTCAGGATTATTAGTGAATTATATGAAAAATAAAAAGGCCAACGTCATTATAAAAGGACTAAGAGCTGTTTCAGATTTTGAATATGAATTTCAAATGGCGCTGATGAATAATAAATTAGAACCTAATATTGAGACGTTATTTATGATGACCAGTAGTAAATATTCTTATCTTAGCTCAAGTATTGTAAAAGAAGTAGGAAAATTAGGCGGTTGCTTAAAAGAGTTAGTACCAGATGAAATTATCAATGAAATTTTACGTAAGATTAAGAATGAAGGGGGTGAACAAAATGGAAATCCTATCACTAATTGAGGCACTAGAAGATATTGCAGAAAAAGGGTTGCCAGTACCTTTTTCAGGGAAGAGCATTGTCGATACGCAAGAGATTCTAGATATTATACAGGAAATTCGTTTAAAACTGCCAGAAGATTTAAAGCAAGCCATGTGGGTTAAAGACGAGCGACAGCGCATCTTATTAGAAGCGCAAAAAGAGGCAAATGGTATTATCAAAGAAGCAGAGAACAAGATTGCTTCTTTAGTTGATGAAAATGAAATATCCAAAAAAGCCTACGAACAAGCCAGCGAAATTATTGCGAGTGCGAAAAAAAATGCAAGGGAGATTCGTTTAGGTACCAAGGAATATGCAGATGAAATTTTAGCGAATGTTGAAAAAATTATTCAAGAAACATTAGACGTTATTCATAGTAATCGTGAGGAACTAAGAAAATAATTTGCTTAGGGTGACTTAGTTTTTAAATGAAATACAATCGCTTGTATAATTGCTATAATAAAACAACATAAACTAAGCGCAAATAGGACATTCCCTAAGTATACTAGGGAATTTTTAAAGCTATTTCCGATAGTTGAAGCAAAGGTAGATGACTGATGTATTTTATGTGGGTTATAAAATAAAGCAAATGCAGCTTGATTAAGAGGTATAATATGCAGCAGTATGAAAGTATATAGGGCAGCAATAATCCCTTGTAGTGCCTTGCCAATAATATAAGGCATAATACGAATATTAGATTTGCTGACAATACTAATGACTTGACAGTGTACAGACAAGCCTGCCCAACCTAAAATAAGACTCGTTACAATGAGACGCTGTGAAAGAGCTACGCTAGTACAGCTACTTGCCATCTTAATTCCAGTTGTAATTTCAAAAAAACCGCTTACCATTGCAGGCATTAGCGAAGCATCAATCCCTAATGGTAAGAGCATGATACCGAGTATTCTTGATAAAAAAGAAATCACATGCAAATGGTTAAGCAGACTAATAAATACCGAGAAAAAAACAATAAACCCTGCTATAAGTAATAGAAGGTGAATGGCGTTATAAATGGAATCACCAAATATTTCACCAAAGGATCTTGTTTCCTTTTCTTTTGCACGCTTTATCTGTAAAAACATTTCTTTTAAAATAGTATGGCCACGCTTATTGGTATGTACAGTTTGTAAAGCGCTAGTTTTGAATTTGTAAAAACGAAATAACAAGCCGACAGTAAGAGAACTAAAAAGGTGTGCAGTAAAAAGCAGCACACCGATGCTAGGATGATTAAACATTGCAGTTGCGACAGAACCTAGTATAAAAAGAGGTCCTGCGTTGTTGCAAAATGTAAGTAGCCTTTCTGCTTCTGTTTCTGAACACAAGTTATTTTGACATAAATTGACAGCCGTTTTAGCGCCTAAGGGATACCCACTGATGATGCCTAAAGAGAAAGCAAAAGCACCGGTGCCGGGAACATTAAATAAAGGGCGCATGACAGGTTCTAATAAGACACCTATAATACTTACAAAACCGAGGTGGATTAAAAGTTCTGTACTTACAAAAAAAGGAAAAAGAGATGGGAAGACAGCCGTTGTCCATAGCTGCATTCCGTTTAATGCAGCGTTAATGGTTTCTCTAGGCTTAATCATAATGGTAATAATAAAAAATAAAATAAAAGCGTATAAGATAACATGCGATAAATAAGTGTTGACAATATATATTTTTTTAATTATCCACTTTACAAAATATATCATTAGTATAATGCCTATTAGCAAGGTCAAAAGTAACATCAAAAACATCCTTTCTTAAAAACTTGAGCGCCTTATGATATATATATATTTGAAAAGTAGACTAGTTATGAAAAGAAGTTTTTTTATTAAATAATAATTGGTGAGGTTAACAAATCCCGCCGTCCTTTTTGCGTATGGGTGCCATTAAAGTGAAGCGTGTATAAATCTGTTGCTAAAAAGTCTAGAGCAATCATTTCTTTTAGGAGAGGATTACAAGATTTTGCGGCGGTAGCAGGTTTAATAATAATTGGCAAAGAGGCTTTAGGTGTGATGTGCTTAAGTAGCTTTTTGCCCGCACTGTTCATACCTAAGATTCGTGCATATTGTGGGCCTTGATACCGCTCAAACCGACTAAAAGCATTTTGAGTTATATCAATTAAAATGTTAAACAGGATACGCTGTAACCGTGTGTAAGTATATCGCTTGGTTTTAATAGTGGTTAATAGTTGCTCTATTGTTGTGCAGTGATAAGCGGCTTTTTTAATTCTATTTTCTAACCCTTCGGTTACGTCTGGATAGCAAGATAGCTGATTTGCACTATATTTGCGTAATAAAGACAGAATCGTAGAATCGAAATGACTTGAAAATATTGGGCCGCGACCGTTTGCTATTTCCTCCGATAAAATCGCATAGCTAGTAGCTGGCAGTAGCGGTTTTACATGCGCATGCCAGTTAGTTTCTTTTTCTAGAAGGTGTCGTATGGCTGTTGCACTTGCAATATTATCAGTAGCTTTAAGCGAGTGATAACCTGCTTTATGTCTTTTAATGGTAACTGGTGTTATAGGACTATTTAATTGATATAATGCTTTTATATACTCAATGCCTAAAATGTTGTTGGGTGCAGATAAAATTTTTGCATAATCATATTTTATGCATTGGTGATGTAAATACGCTGTTACTGCTGCTTCACGCGCACTTGCGTAGCTATTTCCTTGGACTAGAAGCTCACGTATCTTCGCAGATACCGCATCAGGTTCATTGACTAAGATGCGGGCAATGGTTTTAAGCGTATCAATATCGCCACTTTCGCTCCCAAAACAAATATGGGTTACGGCATTTAAACGGTGAAGGATACTTACTGCACCAAAAGCAAAAAAAGACGCAGATTGTAAGGTGTAGCTTATGGGCAATTCAATTACCAAGTCTACACCGTTCTTTAAAGCCATCTCCGCTCTTGCCCATTTATTGATTAACGCGGGTTGCCCTCTTTGAATAAAATTACCGCTCATGACACAGACGACATAATCTGCACCCGTTTGTTTTTTTGCTTCATTTAAGTGAAACAAATGTCCATTATGAAAAGGATTGTATTCAACAACTACACCAAGTATCTTCATTTTATCACACGCCTTTTTAGTTTTATAATTATAATAACAAAAGATATTTCATGATACAATAGCTTTTGTAAAGGTTTACTAAAATTATTTAAAAAAAATTTATAATAAATTTGCTTTA
>SKGK01000049.1 GCA_007117465.1 Clostridia bacterium
AGCTTTTATGGCTGCAGACAAAGAAGAACAAGAAAATATTAATGTGAAATTTTAAATTTTAGAAAAATAAATTGTTTGTATTGGCAAGGGCATCACATTGTGCGATAATAGTATAAGAATATATATAAATCAAAATCGCAGAAAGGGAGACTTTCCATGTATAAACAAGAGAATTTATTTGAAACACAATTTAACATTTCACCAGCAGTAATGGCTTTATGTGCGCATATTGAACAACGAATTATGCCGCAGTTTAATAAAATTGAAGCGCTTAGTCGGTACAACCAATACAAGGTGCTAAATGCTTTTCAGAAAAACAATATTAATGAAAGCCATTTTATAGAAACAACAGGATATGGATATGATGATTTAGGAAGAGAAGCATTAGATACCGTGTATGCAGATGTATTTGGCTGTGAAGATGCCTTAGTAAGACATCAGATTATATCGGGCACACATGCCATTGCTTTGTGCTTATTTGGCGTGCTTCGCCCGGGAGATGAACTGGTAGCGGTGACAGGGAAACCCTATGATACGCTTGAAGAAGTTATTGGAATGCGTGGACAAGACAATGGTTCTTTAAAAGAAATGGGCATTACGTATAAAGAGATTCGTCTTGTAGAGGATGGTCAAGTAGATTATGAAGGCATTAAAAATACACTTACATCCTCTACAAAAGCGGTTCTTATTCAGCGTTCAAAAGGCTATGATTGGCGACCTTCTCTTTCTATAAAAGATATTGAAAGTGTAATTGCAACCGTAAAAAGTATCCATCCAAACATTATTTGTATTGTAGACAATTGTTATGGCGAATTTGTTGAAAAATTAGAACCTACAGAGGTAGGCGCTGATTTGGCTGCAGGGTCTCTTATCAAAAACCCTGGTGGAGGACTAGCGCTTACAGGTGGTTACATTGTGGGGAAGAAGAAATATGTAAGGCTCGTTGCATATAAATTAACCGCACCTGGAATTGGTAAAAAATGTGGTGCTTCTCTTGGATTTAATAGAAGTATGTTTCAAGGTTTCTTTTTAGCCCCGCATGTTGTGGCGCAAAGTTTAAAAGCGGCTGTTTTTTGCGCAGGTGTTTTTGAAAAGCTTGGATTTGATGTTTGTCCAACCGTAGAAGACAAGCGAACGGATATTATTCAAGCCATTAAACTTCATTCTCCTGAACGGGTTATTCAATTTTGTCAGGGTATTCAAAAGGGTGCACCTATCGATGCTTTTGTACAACCAGAACCATGGGATATGCCAGGATATGAAACGCAAGTTATTATGGCTGCAGGTGCTTTTGTTCAAGGTGCCTCTATTGAGCTAAGTGCTGACGCACCTATTAAGCCGCCTTACATTGCCTATATGCAAGGCGGACTTACATGGGATTATGCAAGACTCGGGGTTATGATTGCCGTGCAAAAAATGGTAGAGGCAGGATGTGTGCAGCTTTAGAATTGAGAGGTAATAAAGAATGGTTATGTATTTTTATGAGTGCGAGATTGATAGCATTGGCATAGCAGAAAAGGCAGGAAAAATTACAAATGTCTATTTGCCAAATGCCTCCGTTCCTGAAGATATACAAATTAGCGAAACACCATTATTACAAGAAGCAGGAAAGCAACTTAAAAGTTACCTAGCAGGAACGCTTACAGTTTTTTCACTGCCTCTTGCTACTTTGGGTACACCTTTTATGCAGCAAGTATTGGCATGTGTATGTGAAATCCCTTATGGCAGCACCGCAACATATAAAGAGATTGCTATAAAAATAGGTTCACCTAAGGCTGCACGAGCTGTAGGACTTGCCAATCAACGCAATAAAGTGCCGATATTTATTCCCTGTCATCGTGTCATAGGAACGAACGGTACGCTCACAGGTTATCGTGGCGGTATTGAATTAAAAAAGAAGTTACTTGATTTAGAAAACATATATTCAAGATATTAACAATAATACTAGAAACATTTAAGACATGGGCTATTAGAGCCCCTTTTTTTATGCAAAAAATACCCCTACCCTTTTTGTGTGGGATTGTTTTTTTAGAATCTCTTAAAATACTACCCTTTTTGTGTATTTGAAAATGCATAATGAAAAGATAAACTTAAAAAAGATATTTATTTTCACCCGTATGGGCGATGTTAAAATTTTTTCTAATCTTTTATAATGATGTAGATATGAAAAATATGTAAAGGGGATGTAAAATATGCAGACAAATGAACACCAGCAGCCAGTAACATTCTCTGCCAAAAAAGTGATATCTGTCGTAATGACTGCGATGAACCCTGGCATGTTAGCAAAAGCTAAGTTAGAGGGATATCCATGGCCAGTAGCTTTTGTGGTATCGGGTCTTGCTTTTGCTTTGTTTTTTTTACAGATAGGCATTGAGCTATATCGAGCAGGGAATAGCTCAATGCTTGCTGTGTTTGGATGGGTAGGTGTTGGTATTATCTATGGAACTTTAGGGGTCTGTTTTTTGAGTGTGACAATTTGGAGCTTTTCTAAATTATTCAAGGGAAAACACGCCCTAACTTGGACATTACAAGCTTTTGCGCTAAGCTATGCCCCTACTTTAGTATATGTTGTACTTGGACTCATAGCAAACTTGATATGGGGCTGGAATACAGCGTTGGTATTTGGTGTAACGGGTGTATTGTGGGCCTTAATTCCTCTTCGGATGGTGATTTATGAACTAGTCGAAGGAAAAGGAATGGCTGGTATTTTCCTTACCACCATATGTGGTGTAATAGTATTATTTAGTTGGGTCTGGTTATGAGGAAGGTAAAATCTTTGATTAGACCTAAAAAGGAGTGTTGACAAATGGAACATATGGGAAAAGATATTGAAAAAATACTGCCAATAACTATCATTAAAGGCGGTATTGCGGTGCTGTGTTTTATTGTGCTCAGTGTTTTGATAGCGATAGAAACGGAAGGAATATCTATTATCTTTATTTTTTTTATACTTGGATGTTTTTATGGTGTAGGTAGTATAGGTCTATATAGCGCAATATTGACAAGATTAAATAGACATATAAATAGATCTTATGTAGTAGATGCTGTAAGCGCAGGGTTTTTATCTTTTATGCCCTTTGCCATTTTAGCATTAATAGCAGATCTTGTTTTTGATTGGAGTTCGGTACAGGTTTTTATATCTGCAGGTTTTATGGCTACAGGTGTTGCGATTAGCATGGAAATGGCTAAAAAAGGACAAATCGGGAAGGGCACCGTTTTTCTTTCTAGTGGATTAGGTTTTTTATTGTCTTTTTTATGGACATTAGGCTGTCATCTGTTATTTAGTCTTTTTCAAGCCATAAATTAGACCATAGTTAGAATGAAAGGGGCATTGGAATGATAAAAAGCAAACATGGTATGGGTACATTAAAAATAATTATTATCCTATATTTATTTGCAACATGGATAATTCAACCGATTTATGCTGAAGCTGCTTCTGGGACTATCGTGAATGAGTTATCAGATCGCTCAGGACACACATTAAGCTATTCTCTTAGTGGTGCATCAAGTACGACAAAGGAGGAAGTACAACATAATGTAAGTATTAAAGGTACTGTTATAGCAGGGGAAGAGGTTACACTTAATATTTCAGGAAGCTCTTTAAGCTGGAGTGGTCATGATTCTAATGAATTTATTAGTGCTCAAATATCCGCTGCTTTGACATCCCAGGGCGGTAGAAGCGGTACCGCAAAAGATTCAAAAGACATTCAATTATCAGCAGGCGGAAGCGGTTCAGTAAGCGTTTCTATAAGAGTGCCAAAGGATGCAACACGCGTAACAGGCAATGGAAGGGTCAGCACGAACTGGCGAAACGTGAATGGTAGTTTTTCCAATACGCTAAGAGTACGCTTAGATTTAAGGGTAATACAGGATGAAACAATCGTAGTAGAGAATGTAACGCAACAAGAAGAAGTAGTAGTAGAGGATGAGTCTACAATAAATGATGCAGAGACAATTTTACCTGGGTTAGGCGCAAAGGACGCACTTTCAGGTCCTGAAGATATTTCACAAGCACTTGTAGGCATATTGGTGCCTGGCATTATCAGTGTGTTAATCGGTATTTTAGGTGGGGGTGGACTTCCTCCAACATTTGGTGGTTTTGCTGTATCCGTGCCATCAGGGCCTAATCTACCTGACAATACGGATGGTATTTATGATTTTAACGATGGTAGAACCTATCGAGAAGGACAGCAGTATACTTTTGATGATGGTGTTACTTATGAGGTGGTCAATGGGGAATTTGTTGCTAGACGTACACTAAAAGATGGCGAGCGATACATAAATCCAGATGGAAATAAAAAGATTTTTATCGGTGGACAGTCTTGGTATGAGGAAGATTGGCAGCGGCAAGCAGCATCTAATAAAGAAGGGCTAGAGGCATTTAGAGAAGATGCTTCCGATGCACTTGAGCAGCGTCGTCAAGAAGCAGCACAAGCTGCACAGTTAGTAGAGATGAGAAAGCAACAAGCTTATGAGGACGCGCAGCGATTAGAACAGTTAGCACAGCGCATTCAATCAGGTAACCATCCACTATCAGAGAGTAGACATAAAGAGAGCTATATATCAGAACTGATGGAAAACAGTAAGCAGCTTAGAAAAACAGGTGATTTTGATCACTTAGATAAACAGATCATTGAAAGATTGATGGATCGTATGTACCCAGAAATGGAAAGACATCAAAAAGAAGTGCTTACGGAACTGGTTCGGGCAGAGAGGTCAGCTAGAAATTGGGATCGTGCTACCAGAAGCGCTGAGTTTATCCAAAAAGTTGCAGATAAAGGGGTAGATATAATAGCTAATGCAACCCAACCTTTTGGAGGCGAAAAGTATAGAATGGGGTATTTGGCACTACGTGGGTTAGCTGGGGGAATATCAGAGGGCGTGGTAACAGGTGAGTACCAACGTAGCCTATTTGAGCATCTTTCAGAGGCAGGTGCTGACTATGCAGAAAGCCGATTAAGTGGGAAAACAGAGAAGATTTTCGGTGTGGCTAGAGAAATGACGACGCAAGGATATCAGGCTTATATGTCAGGCGAAAATGTACTTGATGGCATTTTAGATGGTGCGTTACAAGGCGTTCAAGGCTTGGCAGTTGATTTTGTGATTGATTCAGCGGTGGAAAGTTTAGGAGATTATATTAAACCAGAAACAGGCATGCTTGAGTTTTGGGAAAAGAATCCAAAAGATATGACGGATTTATTTAACATTAAATTAGAAAACAGTTTACAACACCTCGTAGTCGGCGAAATAGATGACTGGATCTCTGATATTCATTCCGATTTACTTAATAGAGGGGTAAGAGGTGTAACTTCAATAGCGATTAATGATATAGGCGAATATCTTGTAGATGAGCATAAACAGACTATAATTAATGGGATATTAAAAAATATTAACCAGTAGAAAGGTGAGTAGATATGAAACGTATTGAATATGTAATTAATAAAGACTTGCTACCGTATTTATCGAAACTAGCTGGTGAAAATCCACTTCCCCTTTCACCATGGGCTAAAATAGCGCGTAAAGACGTAGATAATGTAGCTTGGGAGAAACTTTGCAAAGCGGGTTTAGCAGAACATGCGGGCACACTAAAAGAAGAGGCGCTGACTGTTATACAATTATTATCAAAACCTATAACTTACGCTAGGATGCGTATCGTTTCAGGAAATTCCTTGGTAGAACATTTGCTTTATGGCTGCAAAACAGCGGAACAAATTATTAGCCTAACAGTAGAAGGTGAAGCATTACGGATTAGATACCCTGCCCCTACGCATGTGTTATTAAATATTTTTGCAGAATACTGGGGATCTAGCGTCTTAGTTTCAAGCAAGCTTGATTTAGTATTAGATTTTAATATGGCACTTACTTTTGGTGCATTGGTTGATTTGCAACGTCGGCAGCTACTGAAAAATGTTGCAACAATGCAGACAAGCGAAGCATTATATGTTAAAATGGAAGATATTAAAAAAACGATTGAAAATACACCACATGATGCCCAGTGGTTGGTGGAAAATATGCGGTCTTTTACACAAAAGGTACAAGCGTTAAGTGCGTTAGAGATAGAAAAAGCATTAGAGGCGTTAATAGAAAATCAAGTACTTGGTAAAAAAGAGGAAGGGTATCATCTGATAGGAGAAGGCCAAAAAATAGCAAGCAACTGCTTACTGATTTCACAGATATTGTATTTAGAATTTATCAACCAAAAAGAAAAAGGTGAAATGCTTAGCTCAGCGATGACCTGCTTACAAGCAGGATTACATGATAACTTCATTATAGACCCTAAAGAAACTAGTGTTCGATTACATGCTGCTTCAGCATCTGCAATTAAAGAGATTGTGCAGGCTTTATTAGTAAAAGGTCTGCAGGTGAAAAGCGAAACAAAAAAATCACCGTTTTACATTTATCGTGATGGTCAAAAACTTGGTCCTTATTCACGTGATTTGCTAAATACATTTTTAGCCAATGGAAAGCTTACACCGTCAGATTTTGTGTGGTATGAAGGGTTAGCAGAATGGAAACCTGTAAGTGAGATAAAATAATTTATTAAATGAAACAGTGAATGAGCACATCTCATTCCTTGCTTAGCGGTATGTTATAATTGCTTTTAACTGTTATAAGGAGGTACATAATGACTAAATATTGTAGACACTGTGGTATACAGATTACGCAGGAAATGCGATTTTGCTTCTCTTGTGGTGCTTCTCTGGATTCTGCCGCTGCACCTCAACCCTCGGCATATCAATCCTCTACACCATCAACACCGAGCAAACGGAAGGTGCCTGTTTTAATCATTTTGGTATCTGTGCTAATGATTTTTTTGAGTGTTGGGAACATAGCCCTTAGCATAGTGGGTAACACCACTTCTGCCCAAATCATAAATGTTAGACAAAATACTCGCGGTGATAGAATGCCCAACAGCTATACGGTTAAATATGCGTTTTTTGTCAACGGTGAAAGGTATACGGGAGAAACGACCCAAACGTTTGAATACGGAATAAGATCCGATCAGAGAATCAACGTGCGATATATGCCCTCTTGGCCCAATTTTAATGCGGCAGTTGGCAATACAAGAATCGCAGGAACGTTGATACCAGGAGTAATAGCCATACTCTTATTGGTACTAGGCATTAAGGGGAAGATTCGTTTTGTGGGTCAGAGATAATCATGTGTAAGGCATTACAAGTGGTTTATTAAAATAATTTGCACAAGAAAGGAGAATGAGAGTGTTTTGTTCAAATTGTGGTTCAAAAGCAAGTGAAAAGATAAACTTTTGCTCAAAATGCGGGAACAGGCTAAGCTATATTAATCAGCAAGAAAATATCCAACAAACAGCCTCGCCGGCTAATCAAGAAATGCAGCTTATTGGGTATTCTGAGAAAATTAATGATCTTGCATTTGAAAAATTCAAAAAAAGCTCAAACCGAGGGGCATATATTTTTGCGATTGTACTTGCAATCATTGCGATAATCGGTATTCCAATTTACGGTAGTGTTAGTGGAGAAATTGATTTTCCTTATTCTTTTTATTATGGACTAGGAATAGGGGGGATGCTTGTCATTATTGCATTTGTTCAATCCACAAAACAAAAGAGTGATACCTCTTGGGATGGGGTCGTTATTGATAAAAAGCAAGCTAAACGCCGTGAACAGCAATATGAAGATGGTCATATTGGTTACTATACGGAGTATATCGTTAAAATTCGACGTGACGATGGGAAAATATATAAAGATAGGTCAACTAATACTTCGTACGTATATGATTATTATCAAGTTGGTGATAGAGTTCGACATCATAAGGGGTTTCCAGGTTATGAAAAATATGATAAATCAAAAGATACCAATAATATATGTATTGCGTGCTTGCGTTTGCACAATATACAGGAAAATACATGTAAGACTTGCAAATGTCCACTTTTAAAGTAACTCAAAAATGAACACCTACCCTTTTTGTGTAGGTGTTCATTTGAAAAACATTTTTAAATACTACCCTTTTTGTGTGTTTTATAGTTAGACTTAACAATATATAATTTAAAAAAAG
>SKGK01000153.1 GCA_007117465.1 Clostridia bacterium
TATTGTCTTTCGGTATCTCAACAAAATTAACCGTATCTTTTAACGCCCCCCGCCAGCCCCATAACACTGAGTCAGGTACTAAAGCAAACCCTACCCCGGCTGTTGTAACGTTTATGTTCACCCTGTGCTTAGATATCGGCAACACCACTAAAGACAAATTGCCGATATAGCCGGGGATAAATTGAACCTCATGCGAAGGTTTTAAACTAAGTCCAATGTTGCCTTTGTATGTTCCGGCCGGAATCACAAAACTTACAAAACTTTCAGGCAAAATACTTACCCCAACGCCGGGAGCAACTGTCTTTATGTCCGCCCTGATACCTGAGCTTAGACTGGCTGTCAAATCAACCAACCCGCTAAAAGCAAGCTCACCTATCAGTGAATGTAGCGGACTAACCCCAAAATCAACGCCGCCTTGAAACCCAACCCCTAAACCATAATCAGGCGTAACGCCAAGACTAACATCACCGCCTAAGCCCACAGAAACACTTGATGCAGGCCTTATCTCAAGCCGTCCATCGCCATTGAACCCAACAACGACTCTGCTTTTAGGGGTTAATAATAGCGGTACATCGCCCATATACTGGAAAATGATCTCGCTCACCCCATAAGTACCTACTCCATAAGCGCCTGTTCCGTACATATTAATTAGCTGTCAGTTTTGGCGTTACTCTTAAAGCGCTACCGTCTCCAATCGTAAAATTAATCGGCGTCTCACCGTCTTTAAAGCTTTCAACAGCCAGCAATGTCGCACCATCAGCGATAAAGTATCCATACACTGCGCCCCAACTGCCGCCGGACGCTGTAAACTCTTGTTCAGCGTAAGATGCATCATTCCCCGATACGCTCCAGCTACCACCTGTTAAAGTCTTTGTCGCATATCCGTTTCCGCTTGGCTGTGTAAGATCTCCCAGAACCGCCGCGTCTGCAGGTTCAGTATCATTGGTATACAAGCCAAGTATTAAATCATTACCGGCTCTTAACAATTCATCTAACACCCATGTTTTCCCACCGTTTACTAGCTTTGCCATTTTATCCTCCCATTGGTATAAAAAAAGCCTTTATTGGCGTCGCCCATTCTGTTAGCCCAGAAAATTTATAATATATTCCCTTGCGAATAGGAATGCATCCTGTCTTATCAGAACGAGCGTGTAAACTCCAATTACCGATCCCATCATCACTAATATACATATACACAACGCCGGAAATTTCTGGGTTTAAGAATAAAATAAACCCGTTACACTCTGACTGGAAAACAGTACCGTTATCGTCTCCTGTATATTCCGTAGGCGCGCCCAAAACGTTTTCAACATTTAAAAACCCGTCCTTAGTCAACCGCATTTCTTGACCGTTTGGACGCATAAGAAATAAAGACAACACTCCATTTTCTTCTTTTGCGTATATCGGGAGCTTATCGCTTTCAGCAGTAGGGGCAGATGTCTGCTTGTTAAGCGGTAAATATTTTGCTCCGACTTTATCCTCTGTCCCGGCGGCATCAAACCCGTACAGCCACAGTAACCGCTCCATAATCGCAGCCTTAAAGTCACGGATCCGCTTTGCACCTAATGACGGTGATTCCGCTTCATCCGGCGGTAAACTCGGTTGCATAAAAAAATTAAAAGCCATATTGACCCCCCCTTAAATGTCGTTATACTGAGCTGTGTCTACATTTAGTTTGTCCAACTCGTTATCCTCAAACAGCTTTATCCATTCCATAGCATGCGCTAAAGCTGTACGTGCCTGATCGCTATTACCCAACCCCTTATTCTTTAGCAGGTGATAAGTAACCAACTCATAAACACATTCTGTCATCCTGTCAGGAACGCTTATATCGTCAGCATCTTTCTCCATGACTGAGCAATATAATGTCAGGGTATATTCTTTGTCTGGCGTATCGTGCAGATAAAGATATTCATCATGCACAATAAACGCACTCGGCTCTCCGCGCATAGCTTCCGTCTCACCGGATATTAATGTCTGGTAATCAGCCCATGATCTTATCCGCTCCAGCGGCTCGTTGTCGTCTATTTTGGCAATAATATACCCTCTAAAGTGGGATGGTACCGCGCGTAAATCATAGTAAGCCTGTCCTGCTACTGTATTGGTAGTCAGCTCTTTATGCAATATCTCCAACTTAGCGGTTAAATATAATATCGCCGCTTCGATCTCTGTGTCTGTAATCTCTGTTGTGCTCCTACCAGTACGCCGCGCAACTTCTGTCTGAATTTGTGCTTTTGTCATACATCACCTCTTAGAAAATACGAAAGTATATATATCCTGTCTGCCACATTCAATCTCGCCTGTATCTACAATCAACCAATCGAATCCCTGATCTGCCATGTAAGCCTTAAACCCGTCCAAGGTAAAATAATGATAATGTTCATCAGGCCTAAAGTGTTTTGACCTTTTAATATCCTCATATCCATAAACTACCGGTATACTGACTATCACGTTAGCACCAGAATGAATCCGCGATAAAAGTATTTCAGGGTTCTCTATATGCTCTAACGAATCAAAGAATGTAATTAACGAGAACCGATCAAGCGGCTGCTCATAAGGGTTGAAAAATGTATCGTTAGACAGCAACATCTCAACCGCTGTCGGGTTTACATCATAACCGTAAGCGTCCGGCATTTCGTCAACGATCTGCCCGCATCCAACACCAACATCAAGCATATGGCCCGAACCTCTGAACTTCTCTATCATTTCTTTACGATACTTAAAAATACAATCACCTATACAGCTGTCTTTATAACCGCGGTACTTATCAAAATACTTCTCGTCATAGACAAAGCTGTCAACCGGGTAAAACCAATGTTCGTAACCTACGCACTTAAGCATGTTACCTCTCTTCTTATAAAAGCGTTAAACGTACGAGAAAGAACGCCCGTATCAACTTCTTTATTACACTGATGATTGTTAGACATACAATTACAAAATGGCGAAGGCTGCATTGCTGTTATCTTGCCTGTGTCCATCCGTGGGTCTAACAGGAAATTATGATGCACATGCCCCCCGTAAATAAGAAATAACGGTGTCCCTATATCCGCACATATAGGCAATGTGTTGCACGGGATTGACAAACAAAACGCTGACACTTTCAGCAGTCCGATCATCCCATCAACTCCCAACTCATTCTCATGCAACATCAGATCAACCTCGGGCATATCTCCATCCAGCCATTCAAGCCCGTTGCGTAGGTCTAAAGATGAAACCGTATAAAAATGCGGCCTTATCCTGTGTTTAATCAAAAAATTGAAATACCCCATCTTGCCGTTACGTGAGAAACACTTCCATTCGTTCCGTACAGTCGGCAGTCTTAAAAAACATATCGGTTTATCAGTCTTAACAAAGCTCAAGGCTTTATCTATCCATTCATCTTGAACCTGCAAAGAATGGAAATTTTTCGGTGTCAACCCAGTCTGTTCTTCTAAAACCTGAGTTACAGGTTTATTCTTATCGACTCTAAATGATCCGGTATAACAGGGTCTTAATACCTTGTCATATCGAGGTAACGGCTCTACAAAATATTCTTTCTCAAGCTCCGCACATTCTGTCTGCGTTTTCCATTTACTGGCCTTAAAGATCGGTTTAATGCCTGTCCCCTCATACAATGTCTTAGGAAAATCCGTAACAACATACACATCGTCATACTGCTCCTGCGCGGCCAGGATAAACGGACGCATATATATTTGGTCCCCTATCCCGTGGTAAGCGTCAAACAGCACTGAGGACATCTTCAATCCTTTGTTTCGGAAACGTTTTTATCCGTGATTTCAAAGAGCAATTAACTATGTCGTAACCCTTAAATACTTCGTACCGGTTTAATCTTTTTGAGTACACGTCTCTCTCTTTATTGGTGTACCCTGTAAAATGCAACTTGCCGTCTACTTCTCCACCGTCATATCCCAGCAAATAAATCTTGTCGTACCCTAACGCTATAGCCAAACTTACCGCGGCGATACCTGTCAGCTTTTCCTCACCCGAATAAATCCCGCGTTTTAATCCATCCCGGCCATGGAACCCTGGGTATAACGGAGCAGTAAGCAATGGCTCAATATCATCAGCATACTGGCAAGTCATAACAGTAGACCTGCAATACTTTTTAAACGGTTTACCGTCAATATGCTTTCTAAACCGTGGGTAAAAGTCTGCGTCTAACCAAACTAAAACGGTAGGGTCAGGGTAAACAAGTATCCCTTCGTTACATACGATAACATCACGCCCTTTAAGCCGTGATAAATCTATCTCGTCCAAACTTGAACCACCACCGACAATAAAACAATTCATAAATAGAAGGGGCGGGGAATTACCCCCGCCCCATAATATTAGCTGTCTGCCGCGTAATCGTTGTCAATAGTCATACACCCAAAATCTTCGGAGTTGAATACAGTCTTACCAACACCCAAAACAAAATCTGTAGCGACACCAGGTATCCGCTCATAGTCAAAAAGTTTCTCGTACCAGCTCGGTTTCTGTCCCCACGCTAGCAAGAGAGCTTGCCGACCAAGAAGAACAGAACGCACAACATCACCTGTCTGTAAAAGCGCGTCACGATCATACTCATAGATAAGAACGCCGTCAACGAGTCCTTCAGCACCGGAAATAAGCGGGTTCTTGTTCCCTCGGATATTGGCGTATAACTGCATGTTTTTATATTCAGTATCCGCCTTTAAACCTTTTAGCGCGTAAGGATGCGCCAGCAACACCCAGTAATCCTTACCGCCGATCTTCATGGGCGGTACCTTGGGGTTCGCTAGTTTGGCTTGCCGTTTAAGCATTTGGATATAAGCAACAGTCAAATAACCATCACTTCCAGTTGCTGTCTTGTCGTAATACCTGTTGGAGGTAGGACTTGCCACCAATGCAGCAGCTAGCAGGTCTTCTAACCTATCAGAAGCCCACTCTTTTGCTGCGTCTTTAAGCTCTGTCCGTAGGTCAAACGCCGGACGTTGTAAATCTAGCTTTGAACCTGTGCGGAACGCGTTACCGTATTCGGACAAGCTAACCGAAAAGTCATAGAAACTAAGCGCTTCCTCGTTTCCTTCAAGCGTAATACCAGTTGTGCTGGACGTCTGGCCCGCTCCTGATGGTCTCATTCTGAGACCTATCGTTATTCTGTCACCTTTCTGCTTCATCAGATCTGTCTTAACATGAACGGCTTTATTACCACTCTCGTCCATCATATTCGACAGAGCTAACGACTGCTGTATTTCCTTCGTAAGTTTTGCGCTCCATAACTTCTTAGTAAGCGCATTTTCTGTTGCAAACGCTGTGTTTGCCATCGTTCATCACCCCTTAGACTTCAAAAGTTCGTTCAGAACATCGTCAGGGAGATTAGCCAGCTCATCTACTGAAGCGGTTGATACGTCTATGCCACTAGAACCACCACCAGCAGAAGCCATTGCGCCAGCTGTTATGGGCCGGTTTCTAAGTTTATCAAGGATTTCAGCGCCGCCCTGAGCTTTTGCTGTCGTAGCCTGCTTGTTAGCAAAATCACTGTGCATAAGCCCTATGCGGTACGCCTCCTCTGCCGGATGCTGTGACATAAGAACAACTTGAGCATAAGCTGGATTAAGTTCGGCCATTTTTTTAAACCCATTGTCGTAGACGTTCTGGAAACATAAGTCTTTGCCGACTTTATCCTCGCTGTACTTCTCCATAGCTTCCTGCTCGCTATGAGCAAGAAACGCTGAGATTTCTTTCTGCTTAGCCCCTTGCTGTTCCTGCGATACAATGTTCAGCTGATCCTCAAGCTTCTTGATCTTCGCATCACGAACCTTAATGTCAGCCTGTAACGCGACATCATCGTCCGGCTTTTCTTCTGCCTTCTCGGCGGCTTCCTGTTGCTGTTGGTTTAGCTCTTCTAGTTGAGCTTTAAGCTCGCGTTCTCTCTGCCGCCGTTCTTGCAGATCCCTTAGTAAACCGGCCTTCTCCCTTTCCCATTCCTGAACCTTCTGTGTTGCTTGTTCCGCTTGCGCGGTTTCTTCCTGTGGCTTCTCAGTCTCCTGAGTTACCTCTCCCTGTTGCTGAGCTTGGGTCTCAGCCTGGAGTTCCTGCTGAAGCTCAGGATCTAAAGAATCCCATTCTTCTTGCGTTACTCCTAGTTGCTCCAAGTTGACATCGTCTGCCATTTCCTCACCTCTTTTTTTACGTCCTAAGCGGTAGGACGAAACTCTGCGGTCAAATACCCGCCGCAGGTCGGGAAATCTCCGGCTAATACCGGGGTTAATACAACATCTTGTCTAACTTATCGATAAACGCGTTTAACTGTTTCTTGCTTTTAAACACGCATTTAAATCGATCAATAACATCGCTCGCACGTGACAACTTCGACGCCACCTGTTCCGCGCTGGTAATAGCTTCATTGAACAACTGCATCCGCTTGATAACTACCCTTATACGATCTTCATCTTTCTCGCTTAAATCTTCCCACCCAGCGAACCTGTCTAACACATCAAACAATTCTGCTGCTGTTACTTCCGCTATGTTCTTTTTCTTCGGCATAACAATCCTTTCTTATATCGGCATACCCGGTTGACCTTGCATTTCAGGCAGTACAGGTGCCGGTTGGGGTTGTGGCTGTTCCTGCGCCTTAAACCGTTCAACTAATTCTTCTTTATTCGGCCAGTCCGATGCTTCCGCGATCATTGACGGAGGTATCGGTAACCCCTTCTGTGCCGCGTCTAGCAATGTCATGAAGTTGGATAACCGTGCTGTCGGGCTGCTTGGACGTGACCCTAACACAACTGAATACTTACCAATAGACCTATCCTTTAGCGCCATAGACATCTCCTCAGGCGTGAGCTTAGTGAACTGCGACTCCTCAGCTATCGCAACAAGTTCCTGCTCGCTGAATACGTCTGTATGTCGCACAATATTCAAAATCGTGTTGCCTAATATCCGTTCTGTATATGAAAAATTGTCGAATATTGGCTCAGTACCCACCAACCCTTGGGCCCTCCTGATTTCCATAGCGATACCTGATTCTGATCTAGTTTTATCCGCACCTAACATATCAGCATTAACGTTGCTGATCTTCTTCATATCATCCTCTGCCATCTGATCCAGCTGAACATGCCCTTGTGATAACTGGCTGGGGGTGATCTTCTCTATTGAGCTTCTTCTTCCATCCTTGACTTGAACAACTACTCCCGGTTTAGAGCCCATGCGCTCCAGCTTCTTAACTTCTTTCGGGTCCATCGCTCCTTTTTCGACTATCCATCCAGAATTGCCAGAAGTATTAATATGGTGCAACGCTTGAGACCGGCGCTTGTTATGTTCGTCTTGCGGGTCAAACAAATCCTCGACCTCACCCTTGTAGTGGGTCTGGTCTGATAGAATCATCTCGTTACAGAACCGGACAAACGGGTAATCGTTAAACTTCCCGCCTAGCGGATCTTTGATGTCTTGCAACACAATATCCCCCACCATTGTCACCAGATGCAGTCTTGGGTATATACGGGTAATTAACTCAAACGCCGTACCCGCCGTTTCGTTCAGCGCGACTACCTGCCGCGCGGCGTCTTCGTCGCGTACCAGCTCAACGGTTAGGCTCTGCCGATCAATGAGAAATGTGGTTTTCTCGTATTCTTTGTACCAACATTCTTTAAGCAAATATCTATACTTGGCTATCTCTCTGATTATCTCCCGCTCTTCTTCGCTGTAGTCCTTGGTCTCTATTCCCATTCTCTGACGATCGCTAACGGATAGACCCTCTAACGTGGTTAACTCGTTCTTAACTTTCGGGAAATGGAGCTCCAGCTCCCGCATGTCAGTCCATACCTGCCGAAATATAAATGACGCATCTGATAGATCATATCTGCGTGCATACGGATCCTCTAAAATCATAAACGGGTTTTCCCTGCTGATAATCATATCCCCATTAATCGGATCGGAAACGTAATCTATATCTAGACTGATCCACCCCTTCCCACAGATCACACCATCCATGAAACAATGGGATACCCGCCAATCAGCGTAGGACACATCGTATATATACTTCATTATTGA
>SKGK01000028.1 GCA_007117465.1 Clostridia bacterium
CTAATTTTCCGTTCTACTTCGTTGTCGTCAATCACAATACGACAGTATTCCTCAATCCTCCGCCTCGTATAACGAAAAATTATCTCGCCCCAATTGACCAGTTATTTATTTGATTCTGCCTAAGTGTTGACGCTCTAGGGAATATCGGGTATAATAATATTAGGTATTAAATTAGTCGGAGGGTTATTATGCGTTATATTAAAAGACATATAGAGTCAACAATACAAAAGGCCGCTAAAATATTTTCAGCTGTTTTGATAACGGGAGCAAGGCAGGTGGGTAAAACAACGTTATTAAAGCACATTACAACAGACGTTCAATATACTACATTAGATGATCCTATATTACTTCAAAGTGCAATAGAGGAAGCGGGTAGTTTTTTTAAAACCACACCACCACCAGTAATTGTTGATGAAATAAAATATGCACCAAATTTATTTCCGTATATCAAAATGATAGCGGATGAAACTGGAAAAAAGGGGCAGTTTTATTTAACGGGTTCACAACAATTTAAAATGATGAAAAATGTAAGTGAGAGTCTTGCAGGGCGAATAGGAATTGTAAACTTATTAGGATTGTCACTTCGTGAAATTAAAAGTGATATTTTTGATATGCCATTTATCCCTACACAAGCATATTTGGATAAGCGAAAAATGACGGTTAAAAGTATAGACTATAAAGAAGTTTGGGAGATTATTCATAAAGGTGCAATGCCAGCGATGTACGCTAATGAGGTTGATTGGCAGATGTTTTATGGGGCATATACGAAGACTTATATAGAGCGTGATGTAAGAGAATTAACGCAGGTAGGCGATGAACTTAAATTTGTAAAGTTCATGGCTGTTATAGCAAGCAGAACCTCTCAGATGTTGAATTTAACAGCGATTTCAAACGAAATAGGCATTAGTGTGCCAACGGCAGATAGATGGCTATCTATTTTAATTTCTTCAAATATTGTATACTTAATGCAACCGTTTTATAAAAATATAACAAAGCGGGCGATAAAAACACCGAAGTTGTATTTTCTTGACACAGGACTTGCAGCATACTTAACAAAATGGAATACTCCAGAGGTGCTTGAAGCGGGGGCTATGTCGGGGGCTTTCTTTGAAAGCTTTGTTGTTGCAGAGGTCTTAAAAAGCTATTATAATGCTGGGGTATTAGAACCCGCTTTGTATTATTATCGTGACAAAGATCAAAAGGAAATTGATATAATCATACAACAAGATGGTATGCTTTATCCTATTGAAATTAAGAAAACAGCAAATCCTAGAAAAGAACATATTGCAAGTTTTTCTGTGCTAAATAAAATAAAAGATATACAAGCAGGAACAGGAGCTGTTATATGCATGTACGATAAATGTATTAAAATTGATGAAAATAATATTACTGTACCTATTATGTATTTGTAAAAGTAGACACACGAGTACGATTTCTAAAAGGCACAATCAAGAAAATAACAAGCCAATTGTGACGGCTAATTTAAGGAGGCGTATCATGAGAAATTTTGAGTTTTTAAGTCCGACCCGTATAATCTTTGGAAAAGATACAGAAAAGCAAGTAGGACAGCAAACCAGCAATTTTTCTAAACATATTTTACTACACTATGGTGGGGGAAGTATTAAGGAAAGTGGTTTATATAGTGCGGTTGTACAATCACTACAAGCGGCAGGCGTGTCTTTTGTTGAGCTAGGTGGCGTAAAGCCTAATCCACGTGTGAGTTTAGTAAGAAAAGGAATTGAAATATGCCGTGAACAAAATATAGACTTTATTTTAGCAGTGGGCGGGGGAAGTGTAATTGATTCAGCGAAAGCCATTGCAGCGGGTGTGCTTTATGAGGGCGATGTATGGGATTTTTTCGAAAAAGTTGCCGATCCCAAAGAAGCGCTTCCCATTGGTGTAGTACTTACCATTCCAGCTTCAGGAAGTGAGGCGAGTAAAAGCTGCGTCATTACCAAGGAAGAGGGATGGTATAAGCGAAGTATGAATTTTGACGTACTGCGTCCACAATTTTCTATTTTAAACCCAGCACTTGCGTATACGTTACCCACTTATCAAACAGCATGTGGTGCGGCAGATATTATGGCTCATGTAATGGAAAGATATTTTACCAACGAAAAGAATGTAGATTTTACGGACAGGCTATGCGAAGCAACCCTTAAGACCATAATTTATAATGCACATACTGCTTTAAAAGAGCCAGATAATTATGATGCGTGGGCCGAGATAATGTGGGCAGGTGCCATTGCACACAATGATTTTTTAGGAACAGGACGTGTACCTGATGGTGCATCGCATAAGATTGAACATGAGCTAAGTGGAATTTATGATGTAGCGCATGGTGCAGGGCTGACGGTTGTTTTTCCTGCATGGATGAGGTATGTATATAAGCATAACATGGCGCGTTTTGTGCAGTTTGCGGTAAAGGTATGGGAAGTGGATATGTGTTTTGATAATCCTGAGAAAACAGCGTTAGAAGGCATTAAAAGAATGGAGAATTTCTTTATTTCATTAGGACTGCCAGTAACCATGAAGGGATTAGGGGTTACCGATGATAGAATAGAAGAGATGGCAGCAAAAGCTACCGAAAAAGGATCTGTGGGTAATTTCGTTAAGCTAGAGAAGCAAGATGTATATGAGATTTTGAAATCTTGTATGGGGTGAAGTAAAGTTGCTACTTTGATTCCTATGATATTTACCAAAAATCATAAGATTTTGCTTGAAAAAAACGCTGTTTCATAATATAATGAACAAAAATGAATATCGAAAATTTGGGTATCTGATTGTACGATTTAAAAGGGAAAGCGGTAAAAACCGCTGCAGCCCCCGCTACTGTGAACGGAGACGAATTCTAGTGCCACTTTTTAGTGCATGTGAGATGATTTTCATCAACATGGTTTTGCTAAATGGGAAGGCGGAAGGAGAATGACCCGTGAGCCAGGAGACCTGCCTATTGTTTATGCTAGTGCCTTCGGAGGGAAGGGGAAAGCGTGGTTTAATCGGCAAAAAGAATTTTAAACTTTGCAAATTATGCGATGCAAGCCTCTCTACCGTAAGATGAGGGGCTTTTTGTTGTGTAATATAAAAAAACAGGAGGAAAAAAGATGAATCAATTAAAAAACGCATTAGAAAACATCCAGCCATTATATGAACAACCTATGAAGGAAGCGCAAGAGAAGTTAGATGGGCTTTTAAAGCCGCTTGGTAGTTTAGGCAAGTTAGAAGAAATTGCAGTACAAATGGCAGGGATTACAGGGAAAATACAGCATGATACTTTCAAGAAAAATATTGTAATGATGTGTGCAGACAATGGTGCCGTTGAAGAAGGAATAAGTGCGTGTCCGCAAAATGTAACCGTTATTTTGACCAATAATTTTCCACAAAAGAATACAGGCGTAGGGGTGCTGGCGGATTTTGCGAATGCAGCATTAACAGTTGTAGATATTGGGATTAACGCCGAAATGAAGCATCCCCAAATTATAGATAAAAAAATTGCCTATGGTACAAAGAATATGGCAAAAGAACCTGCCATGACAAGAGAGCAAGCCATTGAAGCAATTGAAACTGGGATTGAAATGGTAGATGGACTGGTAAAAGAGGGATACAACCTTATAGGAACGGGTGAAATGGGGATTGGCAATACTGCGACTAGTGCTGCGGTGCTCAGTGTACTCGCTGGAATTGACTCGGATACTGTGGTTGGAAAAGGCGCGGGAATGACAGATGAGCAGTATGAGATTAAAAAGAATGTGGTTAGAAAAGCCATCCAAGTGAACAAGCCAGATGCAAAAGATGTGATAGACGTAATCAGTAAAGTAGGTGGATTTGATATTGCAGGGCTTTGTGGATGTTTTCTAGGGGCGGCTAAAAACAGGGTGCCGATCGTCATTGATGGATTTATTTCTTCTGCTGCTGCGCTTTGTGCATATAAACTAAAGCCTTTGGCTAAGCAGTATATGATCGCCTCTCATCAATCAGCAGAACCTGGTGCTGTTTATATGATAGAAGCGCTTGAAATGCAACCCATGCTTAATATGAATATGCGTTTAGGCGAAGGTTCGGGATGTCCGCTTGCTTTTTATATCATTGAATCGGCAATGCAAGTGATGAGTAAAATGACTTCTTTTGATGAAGCGATGCTAAATACAGACTATCTTGTAGATATACGGTGATGATATGGGGAAAATAGTATTGGTCACAGGGGGAGCAAGAAGCGGTAAGAGTAGGTTTGCAGAATCTATTTTTGAAAACAAAAGAGAAGTGGTATATATTGCCACTTCTCGTATTGTAGATGAAGAGATGAAAGACCGGGTAGCGCTGCATAGGCAGTCGCGTCCACAGACGTGGACAACGTTTGAAGGATGTGAGCAAATAGCCAAGGCGGTTTGTAATATCCAAAATTATTTATTGGATTGTTTGACCATACTGAGTTCTAATATTATGTTTGATATTACGAAAGACGCAGATAAGATTTCAATAGATATGCAGGCGAAGGTAGAACAAGTCGTGATGGATGAAATACAAGCATTAATTAATAGTGTGAAAAAAATCGGGGGTAATCTTGTGGTGGTAACCAATGAAGTAGGATGCGCTATTGTGCCAGAGAGTCATGTGGGACGCGTATATAGGGATATTATAGGAAGGGTTAATCAGCGGACAGCCGCGCTTTGTGACGAAGTATATTTTGTCGTATGCGGCATTTCGCAACGGATAAAATGATTAAAGCCTTTATTTTAGCATTGCAGTTTTTAACAAGATTACCCATCCCGATACAAATTGATGTTACCAAAAAAACATTAGCGAGAGGAACCTTTTTCTATCCCTTTATTGGCATGCTCATTGGAGGGATTGGGGCAGTGATTTATGTACTAATTGCAGTTATAAATACACAAGTTGCTTCGATATTAGCGGTATTTACACTCATAGCCGTTACGGGTGGACTGCATTTAGATGGATTATCAGATATGGCAGATGGCTTTTTTTCAGCAAGACCCAAAGAAAGAATATTAGAGATTATGAAAGATAGTCGTGTGGGTGCATTTGGTGTGGTTGCTATTGTGTTTAATATTTTGATTAAATACATTTTAATTAGCGAAATGAATCATAACCAGGTGGTGTTAGCCCTTATATTATCTTGTGGTATTGGTAGAGTAGGTACTTCCATGCTCTTTAGCTTTGGGAAAAGTGCAAGGACTACGGGGCTAGGTCACCAGATCACCAATAACGGCACACGTTTATATTTTCTGGTAAGTGTTGTTTTGTTTAGTATAATTGGCTTTATGATGGCAAATGTATCATTTATCATTGCATTAGCGGCTGTTTTACTGTTTTGCTTGGCACTTATACCTTACTGTTATCGCGTAATCGGGGGTCTTACAGGCGATATATATGGTGCGGCGTGTGAATTAGGAGAGATAATAAGTCTATTTTCATTTTTGGTGGTGAATACATGGATATTACTTTAATACGGCATGGTAGAACCAAGATGAATAGTGAAGGGCGTTATTGTGGGAGGTCAGATGTAGACATATCTTCTGAAGGAATAGGAGAGATAGAAGATATAAAAAGCCGCATTTTAAATAAATCTTACGATGGTATTTACGTAAGCCCCTTAAAACGAACCCAGCAAACGGCTGCATTACTTGTAGACAGATATAAAATAGATCAACGGTTAAAGGAAATGAGTTTTGGTATTTTTGAAGGGATGACCTATCAAGAAATTGTTCGAAAATACCCAAAGGAGAACGAGCACTGGCAGCAAGATTTTATCCACTATCGCATACCTGAAGGGGAAAGTTTGTGGGAGGTATACCAAAGAACAGAGGAATTCATACAAGAAGTATCAGACAGGCATGAAAATATATTAGTGGTTACTCACGGAGGTGTCATTCGATGTGCGCTTTCAAGGGTATTTGGAAGTGCAGCGCATTTTTTTAAATTTAGCGTAGGACATGGGAGCATCACTAAAATATCTATTGCTGATGGATATAGGTATATTCATAGTGGGTAAAGTCCCCATGCTTCACTTGAACGGAAAGGAATGAAATAAAATGGCTGGAATTATGATACAAGGAACGGCTTCTTCAGCAGGGAAGAGTTTGATGGCGGCAGCTTTATGTCGGATTTTTGTAAATGATGGATGGAAAGTGTGTCCGTTTAAGTCTCAGAACATGTCACTTAATTCGTACGTGACACAAGAAGGATTAGAGATGGGGCGGGCACAGGTGCTGCAAGCACAAGCGGCACGTATTGAGCCATCTGCACGGATGAATCCGATTTTATTAAAACCAACATCAGACCGAAAATGTCAGGTGATTATTAATGGAAAGCCTCATTGTAACATGGAGGCAGTAGCGTACTTTGAATATAAAAAGCAGCTCAAAGGATTTATACAAGAAACATATGATAGTCTTGAGGAGCAATACGATATGATGGTGATTGAAGGGGCAGGAAGCCCAGCAGAAATCAATTTAAAAAGTGAGGATATTGTCAATATGGGCATGGCCGAAATGGCGGATGCACCTGTACTATTAGTTGGAGATATTGACAAAGGGGGTGTGTTTGCCTCTATTTATGGCACGGTGATGTTGCTTGAACCGCATGAAAGAGCCCGTATAAAAGGGATTATTATCAATAAATTTAGAGGCGATAAAAGCATCTTGCAAAGTGGATTAGATATGATTGAAGAGCGCGTTGGTATTCCAATCGTTGGGGTTATTCCCTATATGGATGTGAAATTAGAAGAAGAAGATGGCGCCACGCAGTTTAATCGCCATGGGCAAGGTCAAATAGAAATAGACGTAATTAAATTGCCGCACATTTCTAATTTTACTGACTTTGATGCATTTAGGTTCGACGAAGATGTCAACGTAAGATATATTACGGCGCCTGATGAGATTAGAAATGCGGACATGGTAATTATTCCTGGCAGTAAAAATACCATTTATGATTTACGATGGCTTAAAACACAAGGGTTTGAAGATGCACTTAAAACATTTGAAGGCATTATATTTGGCATTTGTGGTGGCTATCAAATGATGGGGCGTAGTATTGTTGATGTAGAAGGATGGGAAATGGCTATAGGTGAGATAGAACAGGGACTAGCTATATTTAATGCTGTCACAAGGTTTGAAGGAGAAAAAATTACGTTTAATGTACAAGGTGAGGTGCAAGGCAAACCTATCTATGGATATGAAATTCACTGTGGAAAAACACACGGTGAGGAGCAATCATTTGCAACCATTACAAAGCGTCAAGTCCAAGAGGTTAAAGCGTATGAGGGGGCAATAAAAGAAGATAGAATTTTTGGCACATATATTCATGGCATTTTCGATGCAGCCCCTTTTCGTGAAGAGATACTCAATCGTATACGTAAGGAAAAAGGCCTGGAAAGTAAAGAAAGTGATGATTTGCAGCTTAAAAGAGAACAGGAGTTAGAGAAGTTAGGGGCTATTGTAAGAGAAAATTTGGATATGGAAAAAATTTATGCGCTTGTTAAGTAAAGAAAAATGTGTAATAAAGGATAGGGGAGGAATGGAGTTGATTGACGTTATTCTAGCAATATTGCTAGTAATACTAATATGGAATGTAAAGCAAGGATTTGAAATGATTGATGAACGGTTAAGAGATATTTATGAAGCTACAAAGAAAGTCAACAAAGATGATAGTGAGTAAAGAAAATTTTTTTATCTGTTATGTATTATCTTTTAATGTGGCATCAACTACATGACCATTCTCGTTAGGGTGCAAAAAGTGACGTCAAGAAGAGCGTCTCTGTATGCACCGTCAGGAAGCAGGGGCAGCACCACACCGTCTTACTGGGTACAAGCACCGCCAGGGGTATTTCTTTTTTTTATTTTTGCCATTTTTATATTTACCTACAGTCACATTAATATCTGTAGGGATTACTATAGATTTCCTTTTATAGTCTTTACCTATCCAGGTATAACCTTCATCGTTGAGA
>SKGK01000125.1 GCA_007117465.1 Clostridia bacterium
AAGTGAAAATCTCTATGTAAATGTAGCAGAAATATTTAATTAAATAATGCTGGCATTCAGAAAAATCTGAACGCCAACATATTGGGCTAATCAATTAGGTTAGGGTGTGAACTGTAACAAAAAAATTTAAAGGCTAAAGAAGACTCCAAAAAAGTGTTGACATAAATACACAAGCATGTTAAAATGAATTGTTTTGACAAAAATCAAAATTTGTAGTATACTAGTAAGTGAATGTGTCAAAAATAATGATATGAAATAGTATGCCTTATATGCAAAAAAATACAATAATCACTTAATATCATTAAAAATGCACTCCAAAAATGAAGTGATTAAAAGGAGGAGAGCCTGTTATGTATAATATCGGCGATAAAATTGTTTATCCCATGCATGGTGCAGGTGTCATTGAGTCAATTGAAGAAAAAGAAATTTTAGGTAACAAACAAAAATACTACATTATGAAAATGCCAATCGGAGATATGAAAGTAATGATACCAATGACAAGTGTTGAAGAGATTGGGATTAGACAAGTCATTGACCAGAAACAAGCAGAGGGTGTTATTCAAATTTTTCAATGTGACCAAACTGACATGTCAAGTAATTGGAATAAGCGTTATCGAGAAAACATGGTTAAAATTAAAAGTGGCAATATCTTTGAAGTAGCAAATGTCGTAAAAAACTTAATGTGCAGAGATAAAGAAAAGGGACTTTCGACAGGTGAAAGAAAAATGCTCAATAGTGCAAAGCAGATTTTAATAAGTGAGTTAGTACTTGCTAAGGATATGCAACAAGATGAAGTAGAGGGCTTATTAGAAAGCATTTTTTCAGATTACCAAAGTGCGGAAAACGTCTAAAAATTTTGTGTACGCTGTACCTATCCCGCATATTATATTATCAGTACAAATAAAAAATCATAAATTTATAAAAATTGAAAAAATAGTTTATTTATCTGAAATTTAGTATATAATGGCATATGTAATTGTAAATTTAAGGGAGGTGGACGTTAAATGGTTAATAGAGCAATTAAAGGGACTTTTTCTATTGTAGGAGCTGCAATCGGTGCGAGCTTAATTTTAGTTTTTTTTAAAAGAACGGCGATTGACCCGAATGACAATGTATTGTTTACCGCAGTACTTTTGGTTTGTTCATGTTTGATGGGAGCAACGTTCTTTTATATAAGCGGTACTAAAGTGCTTTGCTTCTTATTAGATGTTTTAACAAGGTCTGAAATGTGGCTCCAAATGAAAACGTCACATGAAATTCTAGCAGGAGCGCTAGGGTTAATTATTGGTCTTATCATCGCAAATTTAATTTCAATGCCAATTATTCATATTCCGATTATCGGTATATTTTTGGCGATTATTGCTAATCTCATGATGGGATATTTAGGGATTAGCATCGGTGTTAAAAAAAAAGATGAACTAAGTGAAAGTATGATGTTCTTTAAAAAAGGCATAATAAAACGCACTAGTTCGAACAACAAACCTAAGATTTTAGATACAAGTGTTATTATTGACGGTAGAATAGCAGATATTTGTCGCACTGACTTTATCGAAGGCCCATTAATTATACCCACTTTTGTACTAAGAGAGCTACAACATATTGCAGATTCTTCGGACACACTCAAGCGCAACAGAGGAAGAAGAGGACTGGATATTTTGAACATCATCCAAAAAGAACTAAATATTGCAGTTGAAATTTTAGACAAAGATTTTGAAGAGGTTCATGAAGTAGATGCTAAACTATTAAAGCTTGCTGAATTTATGAATGGCAAAGTAATTACCAATGATTACAATCTAAACAAAGTGGCGAGTTTTAAAGGTGTTCCAGTACTAAATATAAATGAACTAGCCAATGCTGTAAAGCCTGTTGTATTGCCAGGAGAAGAAATGATTGTACAAGTTGTAAAGGACGGAAAAGAGACAGGACAAGGAATTGGATATCTAGATGATGGTACAATGATTGTGGTAGATGGTGGTAAAAAGCATATGAGTGAAACGATAGACGTGCTTGTAACAAGTGTCCTTCAAACATCAGCAGGACGAATGATTTTTGCAAAACCTAAATATCAAGTAGAGAGAGTAGTATAAAATGGTAAGCAAAGATTAGCGTGAAAATTATAAAAACTCAATGTATGTGGTCTTATATTATTTTATTCGTTATATTAATATGATTAGATAAAAAAGTCAGCCAAAGGGCTGGCTTTTTTTATTGCTGGGTTGTATAAAAAGACTGGAAAAAAAACACACATCATAGTATAATAAATGCATGATGGGTAATTCAATAATGCATTTAAAGGAGGCGCTTGAGTGATAAGTGTACTAAAATCAATGTTTGGAAGAGAAAAGCAGCAGCGTAAAAGACCTTTTTGCAGTGTGGTAATTGTAGCAGCTGGAAAAGGAACACGTATGAAGACAGGGCAAAACAAGCAATTCATGAATTTGATTGATAGACCTGTTTTAGCATATACATTAGAAGCATTTGAACAATGCGAGTGGATTGATGAGATTATTGTTGTTACAAGTGAAGAAGGAATTGTGTTGTGTAAAGAAATCGTAGATATTTCGGAGTTGATTAAAGTAACGAAATTGATTAAAGGTGGCCAAGAGCGACAACATTCGGTATACAATGGATTGCAAGAAATAAGTGATAAAGCAGAGCTTGTAGCTATTCATGACGGCGCAAGACCGCTTGTGTATCCGATACATATTCAAGAAGTATTAGAAGCGGCGTTAGATACAGGAGGAGCAGCGTTAGGTGTACCCCTAAAAGATACGGTTAAACGGATAGACGATCAAAATAATATCATTGAAACGGTAGACAGAAATACGCTTTGGGCAGTACAAACCCCACAAGCTTTCAAAGTAGATTTAATTAGACAAGCACATAAAGATGCCATGCACGATAATATACAAGTAACAGATGATTGTATGTTGGTAGAGAGAATGGGTGTTGCCATCAAGATGGTACAAGGAAGCTACGATAATATCAAAATTACCACGCCTGAAGATATGTACTTAGCACGTGCTATTATTGAAAATGTAGAGTGGGAAGAAGTGGAGGATGAATTAGAGTGAGAATTGGACAAGGCTATGATGTACATCAGTTAGTTCAAAAGCGTAAATTAGTATTAGGTGGAGTAGAAATCCCCCATGAAAAAGGTCTGTTTGGTCATTCAGATGCAGATGTACTAGTGCATGCGATAATGGATGCATTAGTAGGTGCTGCAGGCATGGGCGATATTGGAAAGCTTTTTCCTGATAGTGACGATAAGTACAAAGGTATTTCTAGTTTGATTTTATTAAGAGAAGTAGGCCTGATGCTAAAGCAACGGGGATTTGAAATAGGCAATATCGATGCGACCATTATTGCACAGCGTCCTAAGATGGCACCACATGTATCAAAGATGCAGCAAAATATTGCACAGCAATTAAATATTGAAGCATCACAAGTCAACATAAAAGCAACAACAACTGAGAAACTAGGATTTGTAGGTCAAGAAAAGGGAATAGCTACACAAGCGGTAGCACTTTTGAATGGGGTGCTCAGCCTGTGATAGCAGGTGTCGAAGGGGGACTAAGTCCCCATAGCGAAGCCCGAATGAGCCTTATATATATACCATCAAACCGATCGCCCGTAAGACATACGGGAAACAAATTGATATTATGTGATTTACAGGATAGAAAGGAAGATAGTGAGGCGAATTAAAAAACACAACAAGATAAACTGCGTAGTAGTAAGTTTAAAAAGGGAGGCAGAATGATTTACACAGGATTGGTTTCGATTACGTTTAGACAGTTAACAGCAGAGCAAGTTATTAAAATAGTAAAAGAAAGTGATCAGCAGGCAATTGAATGGGGGGGAGATATTCATGTGCCCCATGGTGATATAATGCGTGCGAGAGAAGTTTGCAAATTAACAAAAAAAGCAGGCCTGATAACGGCAGCGTATGGTTCCTATTATCGAGTTGGGATATCACAGAATTTCGAAAAAGTCCTTGAAACAGCAGTAGCCCTTGGAGCGCCTACTATTAGAGTGTGGGCAGGAGATAAGGCGTCAGATGAAGCAGATAAAGTTTGGTGGAATAAAGTAATAGTAGAGTCTAGACAAATTGCGCAGATGGCACAAGAAAAAGGTATTAAAGTAGCGTATGAATACCATGCAAACACTTTAACGGATACTAATGAAACGGCTATTGAGCTCTTAGCAGAAGTCAATCACCCGAATATGTTCACATACTGGCAGCCACATAATGATAAAACGATGCAATATAGATTGGCGGGATTAAGTCAGGTTTTGCCATATCTTTGTAATATGCATGTGTTTTATTGGAAAAACAAGAAAAGGTATCCGTTATCAGAAGGCAAAGAGCGGTGGAAGAAATATTTAGAAGTAGTTTCAAGTACAAAAGAAAAGCATTTTGCGATGCTTGAGTTTGTAAAAGATGATAGTGTGGCACAGTATGTTGAAGATGCGAAGGTGCTAAAGGAATTGCTGGACAGTTAGACAGTTAGTCGTTTAGTCAGTTCGACAGGGAAACAAAAAGCAAAAAGTTGGAAATAGAAAAACAATCGTTACAGTTTTGGGTGAGTATTGAAGAAGGAATGGAAATTATGGAGTCGCTAAGAGGTCGAACTTCTGGTATGGCGATACCTACCTATATTGTCAATGGACCAAAAGGACTTGGTAAGACACCAATTTTCCCAAATTATCTTTTATATGTGGGAAGCGACAAAGCTGTATTTAGTAATTGGGAAGGCAAAAGCTTTAAAATTTACAATCGTTCAAGTCAGTAAAACGCATAAAAGCACAGGAGCGTAGACGCTATCTGTGCTTTTATTATTTTTACGTTACTACTTAATTAAATATGCGTTTGATTTGATAACTCACTTCATCCCCATTTACCGTCATTTCGATATATTGATATTGTTTTATTAGTGAAGAAATGTTCTCTAAATTCACTTGTTTAATGCCAGATACGCTGATATATCGAACGCCTCGATATATAGTACAATCTGTTGTATCATCATTATAAAAGACAAATACATTATGTCCTTTTTTAGCTAATTCTTCTGTTAATATATCCCTAAAAAGCTGTGATTCATAAGAATCAGTAGCTGCTTTTTCTCCTATTAACGGCTTAGGAAGAAAGATAAAAACATTTTTATGGTTGATATTGGGTAAGTTGTTTTTAAACCAAACCCATTGATTAGGGTCAGTTTTCCTAAAGCCATCATTTGAGTTATCCAAGTGCAAAAAGGTACTCCCTTTATAATCAAACATATAATAACCAGAGGTATGTAAAAATGCTGTATCAAGACCATCTAAGTTATGAGGGTTAATGTTTCCTACAAAAGCAGATAAACTACCTGTACGGTTAAAGGTATTAATACTTCTTGTCATAATTAAATGTTCTAGGAGTGTTTTGCGGTAAATGATGTCACCAAACACCGTAAAACGAAAACTGGTATCTCCTGTACCTACGCCTGATTGCATGTTAAAGTCATCGGGTATGCGTACATCTTTGGGTAACGCAATATTTTCAATTTTATTTTCCGGATATACAAAGGAGATGTCATCAAAGTATATTGCGCCTTTGTTTTTGATATTAGGGTCTATTTGTACGATATACAAGCGCGTTAAATGGATAGGACCTTCAATATCTTCCGGGATCTCGGCTTCAATATATTGCCAGTCATCCCAATCAATTTTGGGAGAAAAGGTGATACGATGAAAGTTGTTTTCTCTATCTCGAACACCACCTCTTAGCCAATGCTCCATATAACTTTCAGCGTGTACCCACATCCCAATTTTAATTGCGTTGGTATGAACGGGGATACCTTCTCCATCAAACTTCAGATAGGCAGCTTTTGAATCATTGTGCTCACTTGTAAAGTCAAAAGACAATTTCCCAGCGTAATTGCCACTGCGTTTTTGTTCATCACTTAGGGAATAACTACCTACAACATAGGAGGGGTAAGGTATAAACCTACCATTTGGTTTTTCAAAGCTTTCCACGATAACACCAAAATCAATGGCAACAGCAGCATGCGTGATTACTTCTCCTATCGTTGCAGTTAAAATACTTACACCACTTGATAAGGCCCTAACACCGGCTTTTTCTGTTTTTACGATGTTATCTGCGATATCCCATGTTACATCTACTAAATCAATGGGTGCACCATAACCAAAACGATTTTTACCTGTGACACTGACATTGATAATATCACCTATTTGCATATTTAGGCGTTTGGGTTCAATCTCAATGGCAGCAGGTGCGCTTAAGACATCAATAATATAAGTACCTTTTGTATTTTGGTAAGAAGCAGTTATGGTAGCCCTTCCTACGCTAGTAGGATAAAAGGTATTATCCTTAAAATATCCGTCTACACCACTAACATGCCACTGTATTTTATCTGAGTCAATACTAACAGCATTATAATGCTGATCATATGCCCGAACGCTAAAAGTGCGAGAAGTATTTATAAACACATTTTCGCTTACCGTCTCAATAACAAGCCCTGCAATCGTTGCCTGCGGAGCAGAACTACGAACACCTAATCCATTTGAAATATTACGTAACCAGCCATCTGAAGGGCGGCTAACAACTGATAATGCATCTGTGCCAAGTGATTTTGATACCATCGCTGTAGAACCACCACCATCAAGGTTAACACCATTATAGATGCCCAAATCAATTAGAAAATCAGCAAGGGAGCTAAGTGTCATGCCGTTACTTTTGAGCTGTCGACCGTCCACAGTAACCATAAATAGTTTTTTGCCAGTAGCATCGGTACCAACAGCAGTCCGTGGATGGATGCCGGCAATATTGTGTGATAAAGGCACTTTATTACCATCTCTCACAAGTACTGCACCACCGCTCATTGCCATTTTGATATTTTGATAATCAGGATGTGTGGAAATATTTAAGGTAACAGTATCTCCTACGTTTAGATTTTCAATCAAAAAGGGGTCGAATTTCGGCAAACTACATAAAATATAACCGTTTTCAGGGATTTTAACCGGAGGCATTTCTTTTCTAATTTCTGTAACAGTACCATCTACTACAACTACTTCTACAATGTTGTTTTTTGAACCAATAGAATATGTATCCCAATGGCGATTATATAGGATGATAGAATCTAGAGCATCATATTTATTAATATGTTTAATTTTTGCTGTTTCACCATTTGGTGCCGTAATAGAAACATCATATGTCCAATAATCGAAAACAAATTCATTAAATTCATTCAGCGCAATAGTAGCCATTCCCTTTTCATGCGCAGGGGTAGATAAAAGCTGTCCATCTTTTATCATCGTCCCAATGGAAGAGCCTTTATTGGTTGTTCCACGCAACCTTTGAAAAAAGTCGCCATTGATAGCGGCCACCATATCATTTTGCTTTGCCAAATTCACAACATTTGTCATATTACTGATACCCCTAATATCTGTAAGTATTTCAATGTTAAGATGAGGATTTGCAAGATCGACTTCGAGCACATTAATATTGAGCCAACCACGGGTAGAAAACCTTTCAATTGTTTTTTGGATGACCCCTTCTGTTACAATGGTTGTTTTAATATTTTCGTGTATAATAATTTCATCTGTACTAGCATAAACAGACATATAACCAGTCAGTATAAAAAAGATAATCAGTAATGATATTATTTTTTGTTTATACATATGCATTCGTTCCTTCCTTTGATAATATTATATCAATTATATAACATCTACCATTGAATGTATATAAATGGTGGTTTACGTTTTGATTACTTTCATATTACGCTTATATGACGCTTTTTAATCCGAGAGCTAACTGCCACTAGAACACCCACTTCTTTAAGTATAAAAAACCAATTGACAGCATGGGGTTTGCAGGATAGAATGGAAGATAGTAAGATAGGCGTTAGAGAATGAAGTACAAATCCAATATAACTGGGGTGATAACATGGTTAAGATAGCATTAGGGGAAGATGTCTTTGGAAATTATATGCAAAACAGTAATCTTTACATTGATAAAAGCTTATTTATTTGAATAGCAAAGAGTCAGTGCACGTGTATTTATACTTACTATCGATACTTTTTGGGGGTCAAATATGAAGAATCTTATTCGTCTTTTAAGACACGGTAAGCCTTATTGGGGACTACTATATTTAACTGCATTTAGCCTTTTAGCTGTTACTGGCTTGAATTTATTAGGGCCGTGGCTAATTCGGTCTTTAATTGATATTCTTACAGATACGGAAGTGCAACCTTCCTTGTATGCTATTAGGAATATAGCGCTAACGCTTGCGCTCATTTATTTGCTGCGTGCAATTTTTACGTATATGTACAGATATTATAGCCATGTAGCTGCATGGAATTTAGTCTCTGACATGCGTGTGATTGTTTATAATCACTTGCAAAAACTCTCTCTTAGATATTATCACGATAAACAAACAGGACAATTAATGTCTAGAACTGTAAATGATACTGCTACTTTTGAAGTGTTAATAGCGCATGCGGTTCCTGATTTGGTGACTAATGGGTTTATTTTAGTGGGGATTACGGTAATCTTATTTATGATAAACCCTGTTTTAGCAGCATTGACGTTAATACCTGTGCCATTTTTATTAGTAGGGAGTATATTGTTTACAAAAAAAATCTTACCTAATTTTAGAAGAGCGCAAACCACGCTAGCGGATTTGAATGCGATATTACAAGATAATATTTCAGGGGTTAAAGAGATTCAAGTATTTAATCAACAAAAAAGAGAGGCTAAAAAGGTTGAAAAACATGCTAAAAATTATGCTTCTGCAATATTACAAGCATTAAGATTAAGTGCACTATTTCATCCATCAATAGAAATGTTTAGTGCATTAGGCACAGTAATTGTTGTAGGCTTTGGTGGTTGGTTAGCCATCAATCATCATTTATCTGTAGCAGATATGGTAGGATTTTTATTATACTTGTCCCTTTTTTATCAGCCTATTGCTACTCTCGCTAGAGTATCAGAAGATTTACAGCAAGCAACGGCAGGAGCTGAGCGGGTATTTGAAGTGTTGGATACTGAACCTGATATACAAGATAGCAAACATGCTATTGATATTGAGGATGTAAAAGGTGAGATTACATTTAGCAATGTAGACTTTCACTATATTCCTTCTACAAAAGTACTAAACCATGTAAGTTTCACTGCAAAACCTGGGCAAATGATTGCCTTAGTTGGACCTACAGGTGTAGGCAAAACAACGATTATTAGTTTGATTTCACGCTTTTATGACCCTACGGCAGGGCAGATATTGTTAGATGGTCACAATTTAAAAGATATTACGCTTACGTCGCTGAGGAATCAGATTAGTATAGTGCTTCAGGATATTTTTCTGTTTAATGGTACGGTAGCAGATAATATCGCCTATGGTTGCAAAGGGTCTACACTAGAGGAAGTGATAGCATCTGCTAAAATTGCACGAGCGCATTCATTTATTTCAGAACTACCAGAAGGGTATGATACCGTCATTGGAGAAAGAGGCGTAAAACTATCGGGTGGGCAAAAACAAAGACTATCTATCGCTAGAGCGATTCTTAGAAATACCCCTATTTTGATTTTTGATGAAGCTACAGCGTCTGTAGATGTAGAGACGGAAGCGCAGATACAACAAGCAATCCAAGAACTATCTGGTACACGTACCATTGTGATTATCGCGCATCGTTTATCTACAGTCAAACGTGCGGATAATATTTTAGTATTAGAAACGGGGTCGGTCGTTGAAGCAGGAACGCATGAAGCTTTATTAAAAAATAATGGTCTTTATGCTAAACTTTGCAATGTTCAGTTCCAAAGTCAGTAAAGCCGTTTACTTTTTTTAATCCCTTCGCTACACTCTTATGAATGGATTGTGTCTCAGCAAAAATATTTTGGTGGAACAGAGCAGCGGGTTAAAAGAAATACAACCTATCATGTATGATGCTGGTAGGGCTATTTTTGTTGTTTAAGTCACATGCGGTTGCAGTGGTGATGGCTTATTATTATTTAATAAAATCACTATGAATCTTCCCATCTTTAATTTCCACAATCCGATCCGTTTTTTCTGCTATTCTAGGATCGTGTGTAATAATGATAAAGGTGGTTTTAAATGTTTCATTAATCTCTCTTAAGAGCTGATATACATTTTCGGAGGTTTCTGAATCTAAGTTTCCTGTAGGTTCATCGGCTAAAATAATTTTAGGTTGATTCATGAGTGCTCTTGCGATAGCTGTTCTTTGCTGCTGGCCACCTGAAAGTTGTGTAGCAAGGTTATTTTTAACAGTTGTTAATCCCATCATATCCATTAGGTAATCAGCTTTTTCAAGTATTGCACTAGAAGCGATACGATTACTTATTGCATATGGCATAAGGATATTTTCTTGTACGGTGAATTCTGGCAACAGATAATGGAATTGAAAAATAAATCCAATGGTTTTATTTCTTAAGTCGGCCAATTGATTCTTATCCATAGCAGTTGTTTTTTGATGATTGATATATACATCACCATCACTTGGATTATCTAATGTTCCCATAATATTTAACAAAGTACTTTTTCCGCTTCCAGATTGTCCGATAATGGCATTAAAAGATCCTTTTTTAAAACCAATATTAACATCAAAAAGCACCTGCTTTTTAATGGTTGTCCCATAAAATTTATTGACGTTTTTGATTTGAATGATGTTATCCATTTTTAATAACCTCCATTGGTGATAATTTTGAAGATTTGATAGCAGGAATCAAAGCAGCTAACGTAGATGATAAAATAGCGATAATAGCTGAAATTGTAACAAAACCATAGTTGATATATAAAGCCACTACGGGAGTTCCATCAGGATTAATGGCAAACAACGTAAAGGAAAAAGCTAAAAGTAATCCGAGTGCAATACCTAAAATACTACCCATAATCCCTAATAAGAATCCTTGAAACAAAAAGATGAGGCTTGCTGTAAAATCTTTTACACCCATTGCTTTTAATATCCCTATTTGCCTAGATTTTTGAAGAACGGAGATAGCTAACACACTTGCAATCCCTAAAATTACAGCAATTAAAACAAAAACCTGTATCATAATACTAGAGACACTTTGTCCTTGCAATCCACTTAAAAGTTGCTGGTTTTGGTCTTTCCAATTGCTGATTTTTAGCAAATCATTTTGTCCGAGCAGCAAATCAATATGGCTTGCAATTGTATCAGCTTCAAAAACTTCAGCGACTTGTATTTCAATGCCTGTGATTTTATTATTTATTTCAAATAAACTTTGAACGGTATGAATAGGCGTAATAACCCAACTTTGATTGATACTAGCTACTTTTATATCATAAAAGCCCGTAATCGTCATTGTTTGACTTTTTCGGGTAGGGGTTAAAATAGTAATAGTATCTCCGATGTTAAGAGATAACGTATCTCGTAGTTCTTTTCCTATAAGGACATCATTTTTTCGGGTGGGTGGCATGCCTTCATAAATACTTTGTGTGATGCCATATATACTATCCGCTTTTGATAAGTCAAAACCTCTTAATAAAACGGGTTCTGTTTGTTTGTTAAATGCAATAAAACCTGGAAAAGAAGCAGTAGGAGATAGTGCAGTGATTTTTTCTTTGCTATTTTTAATAGTGTCTATTTTCCCCTCCCATTGGCCGATGGTTTTATCTTCAAGAGCAGATAAAACAGTTATTTGGGGGGAATTACCAATTGTCGTGTTTATCAAATCTTTTTGTAATCCTTGGATAAGGGAACCAATAAAAACTTGTACAGAAACACCAATGGCAATTCCGAGTATAATTAAAAATGTTTGTCCTTTATTAGAATTTAAGAATCGCAGTGCAATGTTAAAAGCTAGTTTCATTTAAATGTCTCCTTTTCTAAGTTTTCAATGTCACTAAAATGATGCAATAAAATATCTGCACCTACTTCTAGGTAAGCATTAGGATTGCGTTTAAAGGCATAGCCCCCAACAATAATTTTTAATGAATGAGCGTAATTTGATTTTATGTTTTCAATTGTACGTTTTGCGGCAACTAAATGATAATAGTTAGACACACTAAGTACAATATAATGCGGTTGATGGACGTTAGTAATAGCAAGCATCTCTTCTTTAGGAGTATTACCGCCTACATAAATGGCATGGTATCCATGTAAAGTAAAAAAGTCTGCAACCATTCTAGGGCCTATTTCGTGGTATTCACCTGCTGGGCAGGATACAATCACTTTTTTATCATTTTTGTGCTTATATTTTTGCGTTTTTTCTTTAAGTACATAGGGGTAACAGCATTCGATGATTGTTCTAACAATGCTTGTTCTAAGATGTTCTTGCCAAATACTAATCTCTTGCGAATGGTTATAAGAAGCAATGTCGGTAAGGGCTGGTGTCAAGACTTTTTCATACAAAGAAACAATATCAATGTCACCATTAGCTAGTGCTTCTAGTGTAGAAATCACAGCATTTTCTTTATCTTCTTGCAGGAGATATTCAGTTATCTTAAGATAAATACTTTCCATTTAATCACGTCCTTATTATTATTCTATCTTTCAAAACGTTTTCGTATTTTTAATTTTTACCCATTGTTTTTCAACTTAAAACAGCAAATACAATATAAATTTCTGCCGACTTTTTTATGTTTTGAAACAACCTCTGTAAGGATATATTTGTTATATATTAACGTATATTTTGGATTATTGTTTTTTTTGTTATATTTTACCGAATGAGGGTAACTATATAATAGATTTTAAAGGGGGGATGTTCTATGGCTATTGAATATTTAAATGGAAAAAGGCTTTATTATGGTTTTATTTCAGGCGCCAATGAAATTATAAGGCATCAAGACATTCTAAATAGAATCAATGTTTTTCCAGTTGCTGATTCAGATACAGGAACAAATCTTGCGTCAACCATGAAGGCAGTCATTAATAATGCGAGATTTTCAAAAAGCTTTAACATGACGGTTGACGCAATAGCTAATGCGGCTTTAGAAGGTTCTAGAGGAAATTCGGGAATTATTTTCTCTCAGTTTTTATATGGTTTAAGTAAGGAAATCACGCATAAAAGTAAAATTGATGCAGATGATTTTGTGTATGCTGTTAAAAAGGCAGTGAAGTATCCGTATAACTCATTAAGCAATCCAGTTGAAGGCACCATTATTACTGTTATGAAAGCGTGGGCTGAATCAATTGAGCAAACGAAGGATGTTACGGTAGACTTTAAAACATTATTATCAGAATCTTTAAAGACTGCAAGACAAGAGCTAAAAGATACTACCAAACAACTTGAAGTACTTAAAGAATTAGATATTGTTGATGCAGGGGCGATGGGTTTTGTTTTTTTTATTGAAGGCATTGTTGAATTTATGAAAACGGGTACATTAAAAAGCGTTAAGCGTGAGGTTTTTGGAGTCAGAGAAGAAATAAGTGTAAGCGTCGAAGAGGGAATGGATTTTAAATACAGGTATTGTACAGAAGCATTGATAGAAGGTCAAAATATTGAACGTGAACAGATTTTGAAAAAATTAAAAGTATTTGGAGGCTCTGCTATCGTAGCGGGTGATGATCAAAAGGTTAAAATGCATGTTCATACAGATGATCCTGCACATGTGATTTCAAGCCTTCGTCCTTTTGGTAGGATTTTTAATCAGAAAGTTGATGACATGCGACTTCAATATAGACTGATTAATGAGAAACGAAGTAAGATTGCATTGGTTACAGATTCTGCTTGTGATTTGCCCCAGGAAGTTTTGGATTATTATAATATAAGCTTAGTACCCATAACACTTTCTTTTGGAGAAGACAGCTACCTTGATAAGGTAACAATGACCCCAGACTTATTTTATACGATGCTTGATAGTGAAGAAGAACACCCTAAAACGTCACAACCAAGTGAAGGTACCTTTACTGCCCTGTTTTCATTTTTGACAAAACACTATGATTCCATTATTGCTATCCATTTGTCGAGTAAATTAAGTGGAACTTGGAATATAAGCAAGATAGCAGCAGAAAAAATGCCAGAGAAAAAAATTGACGTTATTGATTCTAAGCACTTGTCAGGATCTTTAGGCTTACTTGTTTTAAGGGCGGCAGAGGCTATCAATAGTGGAAGAAGCCATGAAGAGGTGGTCGAGGCTATGGATGTGTGGGCTTCAAAAGCAAAAATATATGTGGGCGTTAATACACTAAAATTCATGGTACGCGGTGGTAGAGTCAGTCCGATGCAAGGGTGGATTGGAAATTTGATCAATCTTAAACCGATTGTTTCGCTAGATGAGCAAGGAAAAGGTATCACTTTTGGCAAGTCTTTTAGCCAAATGGGAAGCATCAAAAAGATTATGCAAGCATTAGAAGAATCGGCGAAAAAAGGGGATTTAAAAGAGTATGTTGTGCTTCATGCACATTCTAAGGAATTTGCAGAAAAATGTGCCCGACTATTTGAAAAGGTTTTGTATAAAAAGCCTACATATATCATGGATATTTCACCAGTTATTGGACTTAGTGCAGGCATTGGCGCAGTTGCGGTCGCACTGATGGAAACGTGAGAGGGGGGATTGCAATGCGTGATATGATTATTTATTCATTTTCATTAATAATGATGTATATGACTGTATTTTACGTAATGGCAATTATTAAAAAGGACAATTCTATTGTTGATTATGCGTGGGGGATAGGTTTTATAGTGGTTACTGCTTATGGCGTTTTTTCTGATGCTGCAATCCATATAAGACAATGGCTATTGTTTGCTATGATTGCGATTTGGGGGCTTCGGTTAGCGATATACATATTTATTAGAAATAAAGGAAAAGGAGAAGATTTTAGATATGCACAGTGGCGCAAGGACTGGGGAAAATTTTTCTATATCAGAAGTTTTCTTCAGGTGTTTATGCTACAGGGGATTTTGCTGCTAATTATCGCATTTCCAATCCTACTCATTAACACGTCAACCAATCAAGAGTTACAGGTGCTTGACTTTATTGGGGTTTTCGTGTGGGCAATCGGGATGTTTTTTGAAGGCGTGAGCGACTATCAGATGCATGTTTTTAAAAAAGATCAGCGCAATAAAGGGAGGATTATAAACATAGGCTTATGGAAATATTCACGGCATCCAAACTACTTTGGAGAGGTAATGGTTTGGTGGGGGATCTTTTTGGTTGCCCTTCAGGTATCGCATGGGATTTATGGCATTATAGGTCCGTTGGTGATTACTTTTTTACTGCTTAAGGTATCAGGCATTCCAATGCTTGAAAAAAAATATGACGATAATCCAGCGTATAAAGAATATAAAAAGATAACCAGTAGCTTTTTCCCCTGGTTTCCTAAAAAAAAGAAGGAGATGATGTAAAATGTACGGCATAGTTAAAACATATATTATAACATTCATTGTTTTTATGGCGATTGATTTGGTGTGGTTAGGCATTGTAGCAAAGAACCTATACGCAAAGCATCTTGGTTATATTATGAGGACTAACGTTAATTGGGTAGCTGCAATTGTTTTTTATTTACTGTTTATTGCAGGGGTTTTATTCTTTGTTTTATATCCTGCGATTGATAAAGACAGTTGGCGTTATGCACTACTAGCAGGTATGCTTTTTGGATTTATTACATATGCAACGTATGATCTGACAAACCTAGCTACTTTAAAAGACTGGCCAGTTATTATCACGATTATTGATTTGATATGGGGTGCTATTCTTTGTGGAGCAACGTCGGTTATTAGTTTTCTTATAATACAAAGACTAAGGTAATGTAAAGTTTTAGGCAGAGTCAAATGACAAATGCTAAATGGGGCTAGGAATAGGATTAATAGGAGTACGAAACCCAAATTATCAGTGGGAAGAGTGAAATTAAATAAGAAACAAAAGATTTGCATATACCATATTGGCGTATGCAAATTTTTGTTGTATAATAGGTATAGCATAGGTATAGCAAAAGTATACATAACAAAAAGGAGCGTGTAAAGTTGATAGGATTAGGCACAATCGTAAATGTAGTTGCCATCATTGTTGGAGCAGCGATTGGGAGTTTTATAAAAAGTGGGATATCAGAAAGATTTAAAAATATTATTTTGCAAGCAGTGGGATTATCGGTCATTATGATAGGGATTTCTGGGACACTTCAGGGAATCTACACCGTGATAGAAGGCGGTAAACTAGACAGACAATTTATTATGCTGATGATATTTAGTCTTGTTATTGGAGGCATCATTGGAGAGGCTTTAAATATTGAGTTAAAGCTTGAAAATATGGGTAAATGGTTTCAAGGTAAATTTGCAAAAGAAGGAGGTGCGTTTGCAAAAGGATTTGTAACTGCAAGCTTAATTTTTTGTGTAGGTGCAATGGCAATTGTAGGGGCTCTTGAAGATGGAGTTGCTGGAAATACGGCTACACTTTTTGCAAAATCAATACTAGATGGTACGGTATCGATTATTTTAGCCACCACTTTAGGATTCGGGGTCGCTTTTTCTTTCATACCTGTTTTGATTTATCAAGGAGGGATTACCCTTTTAGCAGGTGTTATAAAGCCATGGCTTACACCTGAAGTGATTACGCAGCTATCCCTTGTAGGAAGCGTGCTAATCATGGGGATTGGGATTAATATTCTTGAAGTTGTTAAAATCAAGGTGGGGAATCTTTTGCCTGCGGTGTTTATCCCACTTATTTATTATGTAATGATGCAAATGATTTAGTAATGGCAGCTGGGATCTTTTGGATTGGAAATAGATAAAAAGGTGTATTTCTATCCGAGATAAATTGATAGAATTTTGATGAAAAACAGAGTAAATGATAGTATGATAGATATATACAATCTAATTGGGCGAATAATACCTAAAAAAAAGCTTGACTTTTTTTGAAAATAGTATATTATAGGTAATGAACTTTAATTCAACAGTAAAAGATTTATTATAAGAATATGTTTCGAATGCTACAAATGCTTCAAATGTTTCAAGCTTTAGAACAAGGTAAAGTATGAAATTCGAAATTTTTATTAATAATCTATATTTATTAAAGAATTAAAGAAATAAAAATTTCGGAGGTAACAAAATTATGACAGGAACAGTAAAATGGTTTAACTCAGACAAAGGATTTGGATTCATCACTACAGAAGATGGAAATGACGTATTTGCTCATTTTTCACAAATTAACAAAGATGGATTTAAAACTTTAGACGAAGGTCAAAGAGTAAGCTTTGACGTTGTTGAAGGCGCTAAAGGCCCTCAAGCTGAAAATATTACAGTAATGTAATTATAAACTAGACAGTTCAAAACCTGAAGATATATATCTTCAGGTTTTTTTAGCAATAAGGCAGATAAACAGTGCTACGGATATTAGTAGTGCTGTTTATTTTAATTTCAAAAGCAATTGCAAAAAAGATGTTTCATTGATATAATCAAATGGTAAAATAATGAGTAAAAGTATTATGCATGTAAAAATTTAAATAGGCAGGAGACGATTGCACCATGATAACACTAAAAGATATTACAATTGATGATAAAGCATTATTTGATGAGTATTTATCCTTAAGAAGACATGAACTTTCTGACATTAGTTTTACCAACTTATTCATATGGCGTGAGGCGTATCAGGTAAAGTATACGATATTGGATGGGTTTTTGTGTATTGTTGGGAAGTATAAAAACAATCCTCCTTTTGCTCTAGTGCCATTAGGGCAAGGAAACGTTGCACCAATAATTGAAAAAATGATGACATATTTTAAGGAACAATGCAACAAATTTACCATGACCGCTATTTCCGAGGAAATAAAAAACGAAATTGAGCAGGTGATGCCAGGAAAATTTACATTTAAAGCAGACCGCAATCTGTTTGACTATGTATACCTTGCATCAGATTTAATCACATTAAAAGGTAAAAAATTTCATTCTAAACGCAATCATATTAATAAGTTTAAAGCGCAAAATAAGTATTTGTATTATTCCTTGACGTCTGAGAATATTGATGAATGCGTAGCTGCTGCACTAAAATGGTGTGAAAAGCGAAATTGCAAAGAAAGTGAAGGACTGGAAATGGAGAAATTTGCGATTCTTGAAGCATTAAATAATTTTGACAAGTTAAAATATAAAGGTGGTTTTATAAAAGTAAATGACCGCGTAGTTGCTTTTACGCTTGGAGAGAAGATTGCTGATGATATGGCAGTGATACATATTGAAAAAGGAGATCCAGATATACAAGGATCGTATGCAGTCATTAATCAGGCTTTTTGTGAACATGAGTGGCAGGATGTTTCATATATTAATCGTGAAGAAGATATGGGGATACCAGGGCTTAGAAAAGCGAAAGAATCGTATAGGCCTGTAAAAATGATAAAGAAATATGTGGCTAAAAAACAATGAATAACAAAGTGAGCAGTTGCAAGAATGATATATGAATATAAATTGAGTTTGAATCATAGGTATAGGATAGCGTAGAAAGTACTAGGAGGTGATAGATGGGATGAGTATGCGAATTGATTTTGCAACGGAAGAAGATAAAAATCAGGTAAAAGATATTTGGAAATATTGTTTTACAGATACCCAGGCGTTTGTCAAATGGTATTTTGACAATAAGTATCAAAGTGAAAATACACTCGTGGTTTATGAACAAAACAACATCGTATCTACTCTACAATTAATACCGTATAAGATATTGTTTGAAAAAAAAGAAGTGGAGGTATCGTATGTTGTGGGGGTAGATACCCTTCCGGAAGCAAGGGGAAAAGGATATGTGAAGCACTTGCTTCAAAAAACCATTGAGGTGCTTAGAGAGAGGCAGCAATTTATATGTATACTTTTGCCTTTTGAGGATGCATTTTATAAAAAATATGGATGGGAAACGTGCTATTATCAAAAAAAATATAAACTGCTCCCACAGGAGATTAAACGGGTGGCAAAGCCTTACGGGAATTTACGCAAAGTGGATTTTCAAAAAGATATTAAAGTGCTAGGAGACGTATATCGTCAATTTATAAAAAATAAAAATGGATGTATATTAAGGACGACACAGAACTGGCAGCATATTTTAGCAGATTTTTTAATGGAAAAATATGCAGGATATATCATTAACGATGAGGCAGGTAAGGTGCAAGGATATATTTTTTATCGCATTGAAGACAATGTGTTTAGTATCTTTGAAATGGCCTATGAAAATGAGAAGGCGTATCAAGGACTTTTGTGGTTTGCGTATGTACATTCAGCGCAGGCAAAAACAATAGCGTGGAATGCGCCTCTAGAGGACATGTTATTTGCCGTTATTGATAAACCTCAAAATGCGGTTTCGATCAATCCTTTTGTAATGGCACGGGTGGTAGATGTTAAGGAAGTGTTAGAAATGCTAGTGGATAGCAACCCTTTGCAAAGGGACGACGCTTTTACAATATATATTGAAGATCATAATGCGCCTTGGAATGAGGGGGTATTTGTGATAAGTAATCAAGAGATATATAAGCAAGAAAATGTTAAAGCGTATGATCTGCGCTGCACCATTAATGTATTTACCCAAATGGTGATGGGTACCCTAACACCAAGTCAAGCACAAAGGTTAGGCGTATTAGAAGTGAAACAAGAAAAGGCACTTTGTAAAGCACAAGAGATATTTGTATCACGATGTAATTTTATTAATGATTATTATTAATGATGCTTAAGAAGGAAGGAGAAAAGAATATGGTATATGTTTTTTTGGCTAAAGGATTTGAAGAGATTGAGGCATTGACATTGGTAGATGTACTAAGGCGCGCAGAAATTACCGTTAAAATGGTTGCCGTTGATGCGCAAGGTAAAATGGTAACCGGGGCTCACGGCATTTCTGTGTTAGCGGATTGTATGGAAGAGGAAGTAGTGGTGGATCAAGCACAGATGTTTGTGTTGCCAGGTGGAATGCCAGGCACAACCAATTTAGAGCAAAATGAAACGGTGCAGCAGGCATTAGCACATGCAACGACCAGTGGAAAATGGATTGCAGCTATTTGTGCGGCACCAATGATTTTAGGGAATAAAGGATATTTAAAAAACAAAGAAGCGATCTGTTACCCTGGATTTGAAAAATATTTACAAGGTGCGGTTATAAAAGACAATCGCGTAAATATATATGATACGTTTATCACGTCAAAAGGACCAGGGACTGCGAGTGACTTTTCTTTTGCGATTGTGTCAGTATTAAAAAATCAAGATATCGCGCATCAGTTAAAAGTAAAAATGCAATATTAAGAAATGTAATATGTACGATGTCAGAAAACAGAGAAAACTTATTATTGATGAGTTTCCTTATATGGTTAGCGGTAATCATTCTATACCTTCAATATTGCAAAATGTTTGGGACGAAATATTAAAAGATGAAGATGTGATGTTAATTATTTCTGGTTCTTCAATGAGTTTCGTTGAAAATGAGCTTTTAGCAGAAAAAAACCCGCTATATGGTAGAGCAACAGGAATTTATAAATTAACAGAGTTTGATTTTTTTTCTACAAAGTTATTTTTTAATATACGCTTATTGAGGCAATTGCACTTGGAAACACAAAACTAAACGATATACATATGAAAACTCAAATTGACAAAACAAAAATTAATGTTTATTTGAAAAACTTAATTAATCTAAAAGTTATTCACAAAGAATATCCTGTAACAGAAAAAATTAAAAGAACAGTTCAAACTTATGGTGGATTGTACAAGCTTAAAGATAATTATTTTAAATTCTATTTTAGATATTTGTTTCCAAATATTTCAGAACTTGAAGAGGGGGATGTTGAAGGCGTTTATCAACTTCTAATTAAACCCACATTCGAACAATATGTAAGCACTATTTTTGAAGATATTTGTATTCAATATCTTAGAAAATGCAATACAAGTGGTCAGTTGCCATTTCGTTTTCTGAAAATTGGTCGATGGTGGAATAAACAAGAAGAAATTGATATTGTTTGTTTTGATGACACAAACAATGTGATTTTTGGTGAGTGTAAATGGAAGAATGACAAGGTAGGCATTAAAGAACTTGAAACATTAAAGAACAAAAGTTTTGCGACAGGTCTTTCTAAGCGCAATACTACATACTATTTGTTTTCAAAAAGTGGTTTTGATCAGAAACTATTAAAACTAGCACAGATAGATTCAACGATTAAGTTGATAAAACCAGACATGTTTTAATCTTTGGATTATAAGAGATATTTGCATAATAGTACATTTTGATTTATAATCTCGTTTTCGAGGATTTTCTTTGCTCGTTCAATTTGTCTGTTTCTTATATATCGTTGGTATTCCATAGTTTTTCTAGAAAAAGTAACAATAACTTTCTGTTTGAGTAATCATCAAAGAGGTGTTGGCAGAAGTAATGGAACAGAATCTTGAAGGGTTAGAGCAAAAAATGGTTGTATTTTCGTTAAATATTCCAAAAGAGAGACAACAAGAACAAGATAAAAATGGAATAGACTTTGCAGTTTCAGTACTTAATCAAACATTAGTTAGACCAGATAGACAAATTTCGTTATTATCAGTATTTAAACGTGAGATTGAAAATAGTCAAACGCGTATGCAAGAGATTAATAATAAGGGTATTAATCAGGTGGTGACAGCATTATATAATGCATTGTTGATGGCTGATGTATATATTTTGCAGCGTACGTCAGAACAATATGCGGTAGATTATATTGAAGCAGGTAGAGAAGCAGTAATGCAAGAGCCGTATATTAACTTTATTTTCTATAACCAGCATGATTTTCCTATTTTGTTTTTAATGTCGTACGAGGCAGATAAAATTACAGCTAAGATCTTTGGCAATACTGTAGACAGTGATGCTCATATTGAAGTACAAGTGCGTGACCAAGAAGTGATACCTAAAAAAGTCGTTGCCAAACCAGAGTCTTTTTTAACGAAAGGAGAAAAAGCAATTGCACAAGAAGGAGAAGATGGAATCAGGGTTAGCACCTATAAAGTGTATTTTAAAGATGGCAAAGAAGTAAAGATAGAGAAAGTATCTACTGATGCGTATCAGCCTAAAGATGAGATAATATACATAGGCGCACAATCAGATAAAGGGATGTAGAAGGTTTGAAATAACATATACATGAGCATACACTTTACACGCAAAACACCCAACAAATAAGATAATCTTATTTGTTGGGTGTTTTGTTTAATAAGCAGGAAAATAACCCCGCAAAATCTCTAGTGCATCACTTTCGATCATCACCATGCCGTGTTCAATTAAAAATCCTTCTTGGATAGAACAATGAGAAAGCTTTCTACCATATTCACTTAAAAGCGTTTCGACTGTTTCAGGGTTATTAGAAAATGAACAATTGCGTGTTAGTACTAAGTAATATTGGGATTTATATTTATATAAAGAGCTATCCCCCATATAGATGTCCATGATGCGCATACTAGCTGCGCAAATATCATCAAATTCTTCAAACATATATATAAGCAAGGTGGAACTAACTTTTTTACTCTTCTTTTTAACACGCAGTTCTGATTTTCGAAACTTATTTTTAATGTACTTATGGATGGATTCAAAATCGTCATCATCATCGACTCTCGTAACAACAATGACAAAACCTTCTCTTTCTAATGGCATTGCTTCAACGATAAGCTGTGAGTCGTCCACATGAAATCCCGTTTCAATTTCTGCACGCTTCATCATATTCCAGAACATTTCCTGGGCTTCAGGAGAATTATAGGAAAGGCTCTCAATATCAATATCCCATTTTTCAAGATCGTCAAATGAAAGTGTAACTTTGATTTTGTTGTGGCTGATGCGTTCAATTCTCATAATATCACCAACATATCATTATTTTATTTACTTCTCAACTCTATTATACTGTGAAATGGTGCGTTTGAGAAGTGCAAATTTTTGTTATCTCGAATTTTATTCACAGGACAATTCCTTGAAAGCTTAATTATAAAGGGGTTAGGGGTAATAGATAAAATAAAATTTTATTTTTAAAATTTACATAACAATAAAAGGCATAGTATTTAATCATAAGTTCGTGAAAAATATAGGTAATAAAAAAAAAGGAGGTGTGCAAATTATGGAAAAACACACACAATTAATACAGGAAAGTGAAAATGAAGTAAATTTTCAAATCCAAAAAGATTTTTATCGCGGTGCACAAGGAGAATTTCGTTTTAAGGCGGAAGGATTGTTTAAAAAAGCGAAGGAAAAAAAGATTGCGATTGAAGATATAGAAGTCATAACATTAAAAGAAAATAGTGTAACCATCCCAGGCATAGGAGTTGTTGAATTGCCTACATTTATTGCCAAAGTAACCGGGAAGCTTATAAAAACTGGACAAGTTATGACAGATGGAAAACAAATCGATTATTATAATCAATATCAAAAATATATGGCAAAAAAGATAGAGGAAAAAAACAAGACAAAAGAGGACAAAAACCAGCCAGATTTTTACCTTGCAGATTGGGAACGTTTTGAAATTGGAAAGGAACTAATAGAAGACAAAGAATTTGGACTAGAAAAAACCATTACTGGTGCATGCGATAGGGTGATTCGAAAGTTAATGGGCGAAAATGATTGGCTATATCCCCAAGAAGCTGCTATGTTAGAAGAAGAATTTGAAGAAGTGCAAGAGAAAATCAGACAAACACAATTGCCTGCCCGCAAAGCATCCGATAAACAGATAAGTTACTTTAAATCTAAACTTAAAAATGCAGGATTAGATACGCAGCAACATCGAGTAATAGATTTTACGATGGAAGAGATGGGGTTTTGCGGTAAAAAAGTGGAAGAGCTTAGTGTTAAAGAAATGAGTCAAGCGATTGATAAGGTATATCAAATTGTCCCAAAAGTAAAAGAAAGGTTAAATCAAATAGTGCAGTAGTGGTTCAATTGTTTTGGTTGGTGTTAATAGTGAAATTAGTAAAGAAGGTATAAAATAAAAGCTTAGATAGGATAAAACCCTATCTAAGCTTTTATTATGCCACACAAACTAATTTGATTTTTGAGGTATTGCATAAACCTTCCATCGTCGGATTTCTGCTTTCCTGAAACTCACCATGCCTAAAGGCAGGTGGTTCTTAGGTATTTAGACTTCTTATATAGACCGAAACCTATATACACTAATCTGCGTCCCTAAGACTTTCACTATCAAGCATTTTAAAAAAC
>SKGK01000123.1 GCA_007117465.1 Clostridia bacterium
AATTTATTTGAAGAATATTATTCCAATCACTTTTCTACAAGGCTAAGAGCCTATAAACTTGCTACGGGCTGCATCAAACTCGCTAACGCTCAAACAGTAGATGCTACTTCTCCTTCGCTGCTTTAATAGGTCTAACCCTTTTCGCAACGTTCCTTCCAGAATATTTTTAAAACATAACGCGTTTACACGTCTTGCCAGACTGGTAAATTGCACATACCATTTTTTGCGTTTTGAGCGCTTCTTCTCCGTCAATATATGGCTTTGAACCTTTTGCAAGTGCATCATAAAAATGATTGACTTGCTTAATATGACTAACGCCCCAGTATCTTTTTACACCATCACCATATTCAAATTTCTCATTTGGGTTATTCTCAGCCATAAACGTCCTGCCATCATTTAGCCTTACTGTGCCTTGGTCTCCTACAATTTTCGCAATCCCGTTTTCACAGTGGAGTTCTATCTCTACTGGTGCATCATACGTATAGTAATTGATCGTGAAAAATCCTGTTAGCACACCATTTTTATACTTGATAACACCTTCTGCCATATCTTCGACTTCAATAATCTCATGTGCTCGGTTACCAATATTCGCATCCACATAATCAATCTCACTGTCTACAAACCAGCGCATCAAATCTAGCGTATGAATCGATTGGTCAATAACAACGCCGCCACCTTCTTTGTCCCAAGTGCCTTTCCAATCACTCTTGCTATAATACTCATCTGAGCGATTCCACATCACTAAAAGTCTCCCTGATAATATTTTACCAAGTGTTCCTGACGTGAGCATCTCTTTTATTAGCATAGACCCTGGGTTGTAGCGATTCTGAAAAATAACGCCTAATGTTACGTCATTTTTTTTGGCTGCCCCTATCATTGCCTCGGCATCCTCTAGCGCAATACTCATGGGTTTTTCTGTTAAAATATGTTTTTTGGCGTTCGCTGCATATATTGCCATTGGTGCGTGTAGATAATGCGGTGTACAGATATGAACCACATCAATATCCTCTTTATCAATCATCTCTTTATAATCTACATAGTAGCTACAATTAAAAGTCTTTGCAACTTTCTTTGCTCTATCTTCCTTGTTGTCACATACGGCAACAATTTCTGTATGTTCATTAGTACGCACAGGTACTGCGTGCATTGGAAAAATAGTGCCACATCCGATAATCCCTACTTTAAATTTTTTTGCCATTTAAAATCCTCCTTTTAAGCCCACCACATGCCACTGGTATCTTCAAACACCATTACTTCTTTTAAAAATGCAATGGCTTTTTTCAATCCTTCATTTACAGACATCAAACTATCTTCATGTTCAATACTCATTACATAGTCATATCCTACCATCCTTAGGTTGCTAACGATATCTTTCCACAGGGTATAGTCATTGCCATATCCAACAGCTCTAAATATCCACGAACGATTAAGTTCATCGCCATAATGCTTGGTATCTAGCACACCATTTACAGCGGTGTTCATGCTATCGACTTTGGTATCTTTTGCATGTACATGATAAATGCAATCCCCTAGCTTTCGAATCGCAGCGACTGGATCAATTCCCTGCCATATCAAATGACTTGGGTCAAAATTAGCACCAATCTCTTTGCCTACCGCTTCTCTTAATTTAAGCAGTGTTTCTGGATTATATACACAAAATCCAGGATGCATCTCGAGCGCAATTTTATGAACCCCATGCACTTTAGCAAATTCTACCGCTTTTTTCCAGTAAGGAATTAGTACTTCATTCCACTGATAATCTAATACTTTCAGGAAATCTTCTGGCCATGGACACGTTACCCAGTTCGGATATTGTGAAGTTTCTGAGTCCCCCGGACATCCTGAAAAAGTATTAATGGTATCAATGCCAAGTTTTCCCGCTAATAACACTGTATTTTCAAAGTCTTTGTGAAAGCTCTTAGAAATCTCTTTTTGCGGGTGCACGGGATTCCCATGACAGCTTAACGCGCTAATTTGCATGTCATATTTTTTAATAAGCGCCTTAAATGCTTCTAATTTCGCATCATCTTGAATAAGCTCTCCTGCATCTGCATGCGCTGTCCCTGGATATCCTCCTACACCTATTTCTACCGCCTGCACACCTGACTCACTCAAATACTTTAGTGCATCTTCAAAAGGCTGATTTCCTAATAATACTGTAAGTACTCCTAATTTCATGACAAATCCCTCCTACATATTGATTTGTTATTACTCTATTTTACAATCCCCATTTTTTTTAGGTTTTCCATACTAATGGAAATGCTTTCAAGTGACGATCTTTTGCATTTATCTTGCTCTACAATCGCCCATTTTACACCTGACTGCTCCGCTGCCGCTACAATACCTTCAATATCCATGATGCCATTGCCGACTTCCGCATAATCTTTTGCCTCTCCTGCTTCCATGTCTTTTAAGTGAATCAGCGGACATCTGCCTGCATATTTCTTAATATATCCAATTGGGTCGATGCCTCCTCTTTGTACCCAATAGGTATCCAATTCTGCTATCACATAGGATGGGTTTGTTTCTTTATATAGAATATCTAACCCATACTCCCCATCAAAAGTCTTAAATTCAAAGTCATGGTTGTGATACCCTAATGTCAAGCCTGACTCTTTGCACTTCTTGCCAGCTACATTTAGAAATTCTGCCATCTGCACGTAATCATTTTTTGTCTCGAATTTTGCCCATGGGCAAAGGATATATTGATTACCAATCTCTAAATTATAGGCAATCACTTCATTTAAGTTATCTTTTAGTAAATCTAATCTAACATGACTTCCTGCCGCCTTTAACCCAAGGCGCTTAAGTGTTTCTGCCATTTTAGATGCTGGTATATCACCATATCCTGCAAACTCTACCCCTTCGTATCCCATCTTGGATACTTTCTCCAACGTCCCGATAAAGTCTTTGTTTGTCTCTTCACGTACTGTATACAATTGTACTGCTACTTGTATTTCCATCTGGCTTCCCTCCTGTTTTTGATATCATTTCAAAAGATATCTCATTCATTTTCAATTACCGAAATAACAAATTTTTCATATATGCAATAGTAAAATCAATCCATTTTTCACCTAGCTCACCTGCCCAAACCTGAGAATGCGGCTCAATACTAAGTCCACCTTCATACTTTTTACATATAAAAGCGCCATAAATGAGCTCCAATTGTTCATATCCAAGACATTGTCCTTTGTCATATTAAAACTTTCTTCTTTAGGGCTGCCGATGATTCCTAGGGTCATCATAATATTCCTGGCTTTAAAATTTTACTTTTTCATAAATCAATTCAGCTTATTTGATTAAAATCCAATATTATAATATTTGATCTATATATCTCAATAAATTTTATTTAAAGTACACCGCTTTTCCTGTTTTACCGGATTCATAAATCGCTTCTAAAATCTCTGTTACCACAAGTGCCTCTTCTGGCTTTACAATCGGCTCAGTGTCGTTTAAAATAGATTCAATCCAAAGCCTTGCTTCTTTAACATCTGCACCTTCTGTGCTTCCATCATAAAAGTCAACCCCTGCCGCGTTAAGACTTGGCATAGTCGTGTATTGTTTGCCATATTTAACACCGTTTAATCGAAGACCTTCTTGCATATCAGCGCCACCTTTTGTACCACATAATGTCGTTTTTGCTTCTCCTGTTTGCAGTGTATTAAGTGCCCAGCTAGATTCTAATACGATGGTAGCTCCATTTTCCATTGTAATAAATCCAAATGCTGAATCTTCTACCGTATATTTTTCTGGATCCCAATCTCCCCATGTATTACCAGTATCTTTTTGATCTCCTAGCTTATGAAAAACGGAACCCATCACTGCCTTTGGCTTATAGTTGTTCATCATCCAAAGCGTCAAATCAAGTGCATGCGTACCGATATCAATGAGTGGTCCACCACCTTGCTCCTCTTCATTCAAAAATACTCCCCATGTAGGTACCGCTCTACGTCTTATGGCATGTGCTTTTGCAAAATAAATATCTCCTAATTCATCATTTTCGCAAGCAGCATGTAGGTAAGTAGAATCCGTTCTAAAACGATTCTGATAACCGATGGTTAATTTATTGCCTGTGCGTTTTGCCGCTTCTACCATTCTTCTTGCATCTGCTGCTGTCTTTGCCATTGGCTTTTCACACATAACATGTTTTCCTGCTTCTAACGCATCTACCGATATATCCGCATGTGACTTATTAGGTGTACATACATGCACCACATCAATGCTCTTATCTGCTAAAAGTAATTTATAATCTGTATACACTTTCGCACCTGCTATTCGGTATTTTTGGGCAGCCTCTTTTGCCCTACTTTCAACAACATCGCAAAAAGCTACCATTTCTACTGTATCTAGTTTTGCAAGTGCTGGCATGTGCTTAGCATTTGCGATACCCCCACATCCTATGATTCCTACTTTTAATTTTTCTGCTTTACCTGACATTACAATACCCCCTTGAATTTATAAATTTGATTACATACTTAAAGCATCCTATATAACTGTTGACCCTCTTATCATCAGCTCATGTTCTAAAACAATATGTTCTATGTCCGCTTTCTCATTCTGTATACGCTTTAATAGTAGTGTCATCGCGCCACACCCTAAATCATATTGTGGCTGTGAAATGGTGGTAAGCTGCGGCTCACACATGGAAGTGTAACGGATATCATCAAATCCTACCACTGCAATATCTTCTGGGACGCTAAGCCCGTTTTCTTTGATGGTCTTCATTGCTCCAATCGCCATCATATCTGATATTGCAAAAATACCATCGATGTTAAATTCTTTTGTTAACAATTGTCTAGCCGCCCTTAATCCACTTTTGAAACCATAATCACCGGGCAATATTATATCAGGTTCAATGGCTATCCCTGCATTTTCAAGTGCCTTTTTATAACCTGCTTCTCTCTCTACGGTTGAAGCAAGTTTGTTTAAACTGCTAATCATTGCAATCCTCTTACGCCCTTGCCTTATTAGGTGTGTTACGGCTTTATAGGCAGCGGCATAATTATCAATCGATATACGCGAAAGATTGGCCCCTTTTATATACTCGCAGCACTGCACAATTGGGAAATGTTGATTAATTTCGTTCAGTGCTTCTTTGCTTAAGCCTGTTGCCATAAAAATGATGCCATCAACTAACCTATTTTTTAGTTGTTTAAGAAACACTTGCTCTCTATTTTTTTCTGCATAAGTGTTGCAAAGCATAACGTTGTAACCGTTTTCATTCCCAATGTCTTCTATCCCTTTTACAACCTTTGCATAGAAGGTATTGAAAATGGTAGGAACGAGTACTAAAATCATTTTCGTCTCTGTGCGCCTTAGATTTCTCCCTAATAAATTTGGTTGATAATTCAGCTCCTGTATTGCTCGCATTACTACTTGCTGTTTTTTTTCGGAAACTGAAGGACTATTATTAAGTACCCTCGAAACTGTCGCAACTGAAACTTTTGCCGCTTTTGCAACATCTTGAATAGTTGCCATTCCCCTCCCCCTTTTATTTTTGTAACGGATTACATTTTTAGCTTACGCCTCGCAACTCAACCGTCTGCACAAAATGCTCCACTTGGCTTTTAATATTGTACATAACATGCGTCGTATAAGGTGCATCGTCTAATCGCTCATCTTGAAAGTCTATACCTTTTGTAATTGGTTTACGATACTGCTGCAGCACATACTTCTTGGCACCTTTAATTTTCTTTGCAATTGACACACCATCTTCTTCGGTGAGCTGCGGTACAAAAGTTGTTCTAAATTCATAGTCGTTCTCACTTTGTATGAGCAAGTCAATACTCTCTTGTATTGCACGCATTTCAATTATACAGCCACATATCTTCTGATATTTTTCAAAAGGCGCCTTAATATCCATGGCTACATAATCAATTAAATTTTCTTCTATCAGCTTCTGTAACATATCTGGATTCGTACCATTGGTATCTAGCTTTACAGAATACCCCATATCTTTAATTGCTTTTATATATGCAGGCAAATCACTTTGCAGCGTAGGTTCTCCTCCACTTATGACAATGCCTTCTAAGAGAGACTTGCGCTTTTTGATAAAATCCCAAAATACTTGCTCATCTATAAGTTCACTTTGCTGCGATGTGCAGATAATCTGCCGATTATGACAATAAAAGCAGTCCATATTACAGCCTGGCGTAAACACCACAGCAGCAATTTTGCCTGGATAATCTATAAATGAATTTTTTTGTATACCTGTAATCTTCACGATATCTGCTCCATTAACTTAAATTTCTTTCGATCCATATATTCTTTCTTTTTACCCTTATTATAATTGCTTACCGGCCTTAGATATCCCGTTACCCTTGACCAAACTTCCGTCTCTTTTGCACATTGCGGACATTCAAAAATTTCCCCCGCAATATAGCCATGATCATCACAAATACTAAAGGTAGGTGTAATCGAAATATACGGCAGCTTATATTTTGTAAAAATCGTTTGAATCAGCCTTTTGACTACCTTTGTATCTTCAATGCGCTCACCTAAATACAAATGTTGTACTGTACCTCCTGTATATAATGACTGCAATTCATCTTGAAGCTCCATCACTTCAAAAATATCATCACTATATTCTACTGGCACTTGCGTAGAGTTTGTATAGTAAGGAACATCTCCCCCTGCTGTTATGATATCAGGATACTTTTGTTTATCTAACTGAGCTAGTCTATAGGCTGTTCCTTCCGCAGGTGTTGCTTCTAAATTATAAAAATGCCCTGTTTCTTTTTGGATATCTACAAACATATCTCTAAGATAATGCATAATCTCCATAGCAAACGCTTGACCTTCTTCGGTTACAATATCTTTGCCCATAAAGTTTAAAAGTGCTTCATTCATCCCCAAAATACCAATGGTGCTAAAATGATTGTTCCAATATTCTCCGGTTCTTTCTTTTACATGCCTTAAATAATGTGTGGAATACGGGTATAATCCTTTTTCAGATTGATGCTCAATAATTTTTCGTTTAATTTCAAGCGATGTCTTACCTATATGAACAAGCTTAAACAAACGCGCTTTAAACTCATTTTTCGTACTGGAAAGATATCCAATTCTTGGTAAATTAATGGTGAACACGCCTACTGAACCCGTGAGCGGATTACTGCCAAAAAGTCCCCCTCCTCTTTTGCGAAGCTCCGTTGTATCTAGTCGCAATCGACAACACATCGAAACAGCATCTTCTGGTGACAAATCAGAATTAACATAATTTGCAAAATACGGAATGCCGTACTTACAAGTAATCTTCATAAATGCTTCGACTACCTCGTTATCCCAATCAAAATCCCTTGTGATATTAATGGTTGGAATCGGGAAGGTAAATACTCTGCCTTTAGCATCCCCTTCTAACATTACATCACAAAAAGCTTTGTTAAATATATCCATCTCGTGTTGGAAGTCACCATACTTTTCCTTTTGCATTTGTCCACCGATAATGACTGGCTCCTCCTTTAAGGTAGATGGCACTGTAATATCAAATGTTAAATTAGAAAAAGGACATTGGAATCCCACGCGTGTAGGCACATTAATATTAAAAATAAATTCTTGCAAGCACTGTCTTACCTGCTCATAAGTCATGTTATCATAGCGAATAAAAGGCGCACAGTATGTATCAAAACTAGACCACGCCTGAGCACCTGCAGTTTCACCTTGAGTAGTAAACGTAGAGTTTACCATCTGTCCTAAGAAAGACCTCAAATGTCTTGCAGGACGACTTTCTACTTTTTCACACACCCCACCAAATCCATCAGTAAGCAGCTGCCTTAAATCCCATCCTGCACAATATGGACCAAAAAAACCCAAATCATGCAAGTGGCAATCTCCACCCTCATGCGTCTCTCTAACCTCTGTCGGGTAAATTTCGTGGAGCCAGTATTTTTTAGTAAATGTTTCCCGTACATAATTATTAAGTCCATTTACACTCTTTTGGGTGTTCGCATTTTCTTTCACTTGCCAATCTCTGTCTCCAAGGTAATCTGAAAACATATCAATGGTTGCACCAATCAGTGCATTAATCTCACGTGCGCTCTTTCTCTTTTCACGATACAATATGTAAGCCTTTGCAGTTTGAGCATGCCCATTTTCAATAAGCACTTTTTCAACAATATCTTGGATGCCCTCTACATCTGGGATTTTTTTGCCATATGCTTTTAATACACTTTCTACTACTTGCTGACATAATTTTTCTGCACGGTCAAAATCCTTACCGCCACAGGCATTTGCAGCTTTAAAAATGGCCCACGTAATCTTTTCTGGATGAAATTTTTCCACCCGCCCATCTCTTTTTAAGATACTGTTAATCATCTCATCGTCTCCTTTACCTTTTAAGGCATACTCATAAAAATACCAAGCAAATTGCTCTGGCTATCATTTTAATTTCACCTATATATTATTTTTCTAAACAACTATATGTTGTTATACAAATAATAAGATACACTATTTATAGTATATCGTCAATAGGACTATTGGTCTAATCCGGTATAAAATCCACTAATATCGGCATATATACGCAACAAGTTTTTTTATTTGTACAAAACTTCGTTAATTTTTTATCATTTGCCACACTCTTAAAATGGCAATTATACTTTTTGCATCTTGTACTTCACCTTGCATAATCATCTCAACAAGCTTTTCTAGTGTAATGACTTCTGTTTCCACAAATTCATCTTCATCAGGATTAAATACACCTTTATAAAGATCAGTAGCCATATATAGATGCAAAATCTCATTCGCAAAACCAGGAGATGTATAGATGCTTCCTAGTGATTCAACTCTCTTTGCCTTATACCCGGTCTCTTCTTCAAGCTCACGCACACCACATACATAAGGATCTTCTCCATACGAAAGTTTTCCTGCCGGAATTTCAAGTGTAACCGTCTCTAATGGCTTTCTAAATTGCCTTACCATAATCACCTCTTGTTCATCGGTAATAGGAATAATGCCAACCCCACCAGGATGTTCTACAACTTCTCTTGTCGATATATTCCCATTTGGAAGCTTAACAATATCTACACGCAAATTAATGATTTGCCCTTCAAATATACGCTCACTTTTTGTTGTCCTTTCTAAAAAATTCAATGTATTTGCCTCCCTTTTTTCTTTCATAATTATTCCCTTTTTGGTTTCAATATCCAGTAGGAAAATTGGATTCCCATATTAGCACCCAAATCCTACGACACTTCAAATAGCCGCTTCGATATTTTATCAATATGATAAAGCACCTCTTCTGTATCTATGGTTTTAAAATCCCCTTTATCCATTAAAATCTGTCCTTCTACCAACACCGTTTCAACATCTGAAGCTTGTGTAGCATAAACTAAATTAGCTGTTATATCATTGCGCGGGTAAAAATGCGGTGACTTTTTACTTACAATAATTAAATCTGCTTTCATTCCTACTTTAATACTACCTGTCTCGCGGTCATTCCCTAATGCTTTTGCACCATTTAATGTTGCCATCTGCAGTGCCTTCTCTGCCGTTATTGCCGTAGGATCTTCAAGCACACCCTTACTAATGAGCGCTGCTAAATGTATTTCTTCAAACATATTTAAATTATTATTACTTGCTGCTCCATCTGTTGCAAGCGCAACGTTAATACCCCTTTCAATCATCTTAGTAACAGGAGCTATACCACTTCCTAATTTAAGATTGCTTCCAGGATTGTACACAACATTTACATGATGCTGCTTTAAAATGTCTAAATCTTCGTCTGAAACGTGCACACAATGCGCGGCTAAGGTATTTACTTCAAATACCCCTAAATCTGCTAAATGCTTAACAGGCGTCTTGCCATATTTTTCGATGCATTCGTCTCTTTCTTTTTGCGTCTCCGATACATGAATATGTATCCCGGTTTCTAGCCTTTTTGCTAATTCTACACTCGCTTTTAAATACTCAGGTACACATGTATATAGCGCATGTGGGCCTACACTTACTTTAATGCGTCCATTTGCCTCTCCATGCCAATCTTTAAAAAGTTGCTCATTTTCAAGTAAACGCTCATCCGTCATTACATCAAAATCATCGTTAAAACACTGCAGTCCCCTAGATAAATTTGAACGCATTCCTGCTTTATTTACCGCCTTAGCCACTTCTTCCATGTAAAAATACATATCTGAAAAACAAGTCACCCCTGACTTTAACATTTCCATCATTGAAAGCTGACAAGCCCAATATGCATCTTCAGCCGTAAGCTTATCTTCCATTGGAAATATTTTATCAAACAACCACTGCTGCAGCGGCAGGTCATCGGCATAATTACGCAGTAAAATCATCGGTGTGTGGGTATGTGCATTCACAAGTCCTGGCATGACGATTTTTTCCTTGGCATCGATAATCATATGCGGCATAAATGTCGCGGGAAAATCAGCACTTACATACGTAATCAATCCCGCCTCAATGCCAATATACCCATTTTCAATGATTGTATTATCTGCATCCATTGTCATAATGCATGCGTTTTTGATTAACTTATTCATACGTTCTACCCTTCCCAACTTGATAAATATTTTTGCTGCTCAGGTGTAAGTGTATCAATTTGTATATCCATGCCTTTAAGCTTTAATTGTGCGACATACTTATCGATATCGCCGGGTACTTCATATACGTCATTTTCCATATTCTCATAATTTTGGGCAACATATTTAGCAGACAATACTTGTAGTGCAAAGCTCATATCCATAATTTCAGCAGGATGCCCATCTCCCGCTGCAAGGTTAACAAGTCGCCCTTCTGCTAACAGATGTATCCACCTACCGTCTGCCATCTTATATCCCATAATGTTATTACGCATCTCTTTCTTTTCTACCGTTAATAATTCTAGTGCGGGTACACAAATTTCCACATCAAAGTGTCCTGCGTTAGATAATATTGCGCCATCTTTCATAACTTCATAATGTTCCTTGGTGATGACATCTTTACACCCTGTTACTGTCACAAAAAAGTCCCCATGTTTTGCAGCCTCTGCCATCGGCATAACACGAAAACCATCCATTACGGCTTCAATTGCTTTGATGGGGTCTACTTCACACACAATAACGTTAGCACCTAATCCTTTAGCACGCATTGCACAGCCTTTACCGCACCAACCATAACCAATAATCACTACATTTTTGCCGCTTACGATTAAATTGGTCGTGCGATTGATACCATCCCATACCGACTGCCCTGTGCCATATCGATTATCAAACAAATGCTTACAATAAGCATCATTAACTGATATCATCGGAAACTTAAGCAGTCCCTCTTTCGCTCTTGCTTTTAGACGAATAATCCCTGTTGTCGTTTCTTCACAGCCACCCATCACCGTTGGCAACAAATCCTTTCGCTCTCCATGTAATAGATTGACTAAATCTCCACCGTCATCAATTACAATGTGAGGCTTAATATCTAACGCATCATTTAAATGCTTCATATATTCTTCTTCAGTCGCTCTATGCCACGAATATACATATAATCCATCATCTGCTAGCGCCGCTGCTACATCGTCCTGTGTCGAAAGTGGATTGCTCCCCGTAACCGATACATTCGCACCACCTGCTGCCATCACTTTTGCTAAATATGCTGTTTTCGCTTCTAAATGTACACAAACAACCACATTTAGCCCTTTAAAATATTGGTTCTTCTTAAAGTCCTCTTCTAAATACCGAAGCAGCGGCATATGTTTTTTTACCCATTCAATCTTTTGCTTTCCCTTGTCTTTTAATCTAATATCCCTTACTATACTCTTCTTCATATCATCACTCCCTATAACAATTTTACAACCATTGTTTACCATTGCTTAACGATTGTTCTCCCCTGCCCTGCTTTTTGTTTTCGTGTCCAACTGACCAACCGACAAACTAATTAACTTCCCATCTCCCTATCACTGCTTTAACTAAGCCTAAAAACTTTTCTTTTACTCTCTCTGCCGTATCCATCACTTCCTGATGATGCAGAGGCTGATCTAAAATGCCTGCCGCCATGTTGGTAATACAAGAAACACCAATTACATTCATCTTAGCATGTGAAGCGGTAATGACTTCTGGTACCGTAGACATGCCTACTGCATCTGCGCCTACAATGTTTAGCATCTTAATCTCTGCTGGCGTTTCATAGCTAGGACCTGGCATATACACATATACTCCTTCTTGCAGTACAATCCCTAGACCATAAGCAGCTTCTTTTACCATCTCACGTAGCATCTTTTTATACGCCTCGGACATATCATTAAACCGCAGACCAAACGCCTCTTCATTCCCCCCCCTTAGAGGACTTTCATCAAAAAATTTGATATGGTCTTTGATAACCATTAAATCTCCTGGTTCATATTCAGGGTTAATACCGCCTGCTGCATTGGTGACCAACAAATCGTTAATGCCTAGATATTTCATTACGCGCACGGGATATGCAACTTGCTGCATCTCATATCCTTCATAATAATGAAATCTTCCTTTCATCATCATCACGCACTTTCCTTCTAAGTTCCCTATCACCAACTTACCATCATGACCTTCTACTGTTGAAACGGGAAAATGAGGTATATCTGCATACGGTATCTCTATGAATTCTTCTAGTTCATCAGCTAAAACTCCGAGACCCGAGCCTAAGATAATACCTATTTGCGGGCTTTGCGTTAGTCTTGCCTTGATATAGTCACTGCTTTGCTTTATTTTATCTATGTACTGCATATGATGTCCTCCTCTTTATCTTCTCACGCTATTTTATCATAAAAGTTATCTCTTTTGCAAAGAAATCTTTGTAAATTATTTTTTAGTTTGTGTACTCTTTTGTTAATTATGTTCAGTTGTATAGATACCTCACTGTAAAATTTAAAATATTGGTTAAATAAAAAGACATTATTAGAGCCCGGTTACGATGAAAATTGGTGAGTTTTGAAATTGAAAAATTTTATTTGCTTTTTAGCGAAAAATGTTATATACTGAAGATAACAAGTACTAGGGAGTAGCTTACGGTGATAATAATATGATTCACCGCCCAGCTGATCGTCATTACGGTTTTAAAACCCGGTCAGCGAATCATTTGTATGCCTATAAATGAAAGCAAGACTTTTACTTGCAGCTTTAGCTGTAAGTAAAAGTCTTTTTTATTGCGTAGGAGCGTATAAAATTTTTCATTAATTTAAGTTTTAAAGTGCACTTATAATGCAGAAACCAGCGTCATGGAAAACAAAGGCAATAAAAAAATAAAATCACAAACAATACATACAAAAGAAAGAGAGGCAACTATAAATGATAGAACTCATACCTTTTATACTATTTTTAATTGGGTTTATTATGATTATTAAAGGAAGTAACTGGTTTGTAGATAGTGCTGTGTGGATTGCTAAAATATTAAAAGTACCTGATATCATTATTGGCGCAACGCTTGTCAGTCTTTGTACCACGCTACCAGAGGCAATGGTTTCTACTAGCTCTGCACTAAAAGGTAATACCGACATGGCGGTAGGAAATGCATTAGGGTCTATTGCATGTAACACAGGACTTATTTTAGCTATTACCATTATTTTCTCTAGACCTGCCTTGCATCATCGCAAAAACTTTCAACAAAAAGGGCTATTACTGTTTTTTTTGTTGCTATTTATTGCTGTAATCGGATTTTTATTTGGAGAAATTTCTAGATATGCGGGCATTATTTTGTTATCGATTTTAGGGATCTATATTTATACTAATATACGTGAAAGCCTTCGCAGCGAAGAATTACCTGCCACAGAACCTTTAAAAACTAATAGAGTCAATGTTATTCAAAACATTATCTTGTTTATCATTGGACTTTTATTTACTGTCTCGGGTGCCAACTTGCTTGTTGCGAATGGTGAGATTATTGCTAGCATGTTTGGTGTACCCGATTTAATTGTCGGTATTACTATGACCTCACTCGGAACTTCCTTGCCAGAGCTAATTACTGCTTTTACCGCTATACGCAAAAAAGCACATAACCTTTCGATTGGCAATGTGCTTGGTGCTAATATTTTAAATATCATTTTAGTGATTGGTATAACTTCGGTTATTCTACCTATTCGCATTGGCCAAAGTATTATGTACTTCCACCTGCCTTTTATACTAATTCTAGTAGGCAGTGGGGTTAGTTTCGCTTTTACCAACAAACATCGTTTTAAAAGACGAAATGGCATACTACTTATGCTTGTGTATGCCATTTATCTAGGGTTAATTTTTATTAACGTATCGTAACATCTTCACCTTCCATTATTTTTTTCATATTACGCATCGAACACATTTTGCCGCACATGCTACAGCTATCTTCATGTTCTGGCATAGACTCTTTTCGGTAACGTCTCGCTTTTTCAGGGTCTATTGCCAGTTCAAACATGCGCTCCCAGTCAAGATTTGCGCGCGCCTTACTCATCTCATCATCCCACTGCCTTGCTCCTTTGACGCCTTTTGCAATATCTGCTGCGTGAGCAGCAATTTTAGAGGCAATAATTCCTTCTCTCATATCATCGAGTGTTGGCAATCTTAAATGTTCTGCGGGTGTTACATAACACAAAAAGTCTGCGCCATTTGAAGCTGCAATAGCTCCTCCAATCGCAGAAGTAATGTGATCATACCCAGGCGCAACATCGGTTACAATAGGTCCTAACACATAAAAAGGTGCACCATGACATAGTCTTTTTTCCAGCATCATATTCCCTTTAATTTCATTAATAGCCATGTGACCAGGGCCTTCAATCATGACCTGCACATTTTTCTCCCATGCTTTTTTAGTAAGCTCTCCTAGAACAATCAGCTCTTCAATCTGCGAAGCATCGGTAGAATCATGGATGCTACCTGGTCTACATGCATCTCCTAAACTAAGGGTTACATCGTATTTTTCACAAATTTCTAATACTTCATCATAATGCTCATAAAAAGGATTTTCATTGCCTGTAAGCTCCATCCAAGCAAAAAGCAAAGATCCACCCCGTGAAACAATGTGTGTAAGCCGCTTATTCTCTTTGAATTTTTTAGCCGTGGCCCGATTAATTCCTGCATGAATAGTCATAAAATCTACACCGTCTTGTGCATGCTTTTCTACTACGTCTATAAATTCTTGTGCTGAAATCTCTTTCAAATCTTTGTCATAAAATCCAATGGCATCATATATGGGTACCGTACCAATCATTGCCTGGGAAATGTCAATCAGTCTTTGTCTGAATTTTTCTGTCTCTCCATAAGAACTAAGATCCATAATTGCCTCTGCTTTTAATGCCAGTGCTTTTTCAACTTTTTCAAATTCCTTGTCCATATTGCAGCAATCTTTCGAGATGCCTAAATTAACATTAATTTTCGTACGCAATCCTTGCCCTACACCTTCAGGGTCTAAATTTACATGGTTATGATTTGCAGGGATAACCACTTGTCCCTTTCCCACAAGCTCTCTTAACGTATCTTCTGTCATGTTTTCTTTTTGCGCAACCACTTTCATTTGCTCTGTTACAATTCCTTTTTTCGCTGCATCCATTTGCGTTGTATATTTCATAATATCGCTCCTTACTTTCTCATTATTTTTCGAATCGTTTTGACTTGCTCAACAATATCTTCAGCGCCTACAATTTCCGTCACCATTGCAATGCACTTCGCACCTTTTTCAATTACCTTCTCCATATTGTGCTGCTTGATTCCCCCTATTGAAACAAATGGGATATCTAGATTCGTAGCTACATATTCTAAATAAGATAACCCTACTGGGTCACATACATCTTTTTTGGTATAGGTCTTGAAAATGGGTCCTACCCCAATATAGTCTGCCCCCCTTGCCACAGCATCGTGTGCCTGATTAGGCGAATGTGTCGATAATCCAATAATCATTTCTTCTCCCACCATGCTTCTTACCACTTCAATAGGCAAATCATCTTGTCCTATATGCACACCATCTGCTTTCACCTGACAGGCAATATCGATATCATCGTTTACGATAAAGGTCACCTCTGCTTCTCGCGTTATCTTTCTTATTTTTTCGCACTGCTTATATTTATATAACTTTTTTTGATCCTTCTCGCGATATTGTATGACCTTAATGCCTGCTTCTATCATCTTCTTTACCTGCTCTACATTGTCTCTTCCCCGCGCAAATTCTTCTGCGGTAATACCATACAAATCGGTATCTATTACATTTTTTCTATGCATACTTCCCATTACTTCTTGCAAATATACTTTTTCTAATGTATATACCTGATACCTCATTTCTTCATATGCTTTAGAACGTTCATTTTCCCCTAGCATTTTCAATGTCTCTTCAACCACTCTAACTGCTTCTTGCACCCTTTTAAAATTTGCAATAACAACCGTTTTTATATCTTTCTTTCTATCCAGTGTATTTTGCTGAGAAATATGAAACCCTATGTCGTTTGTAGCATCTCGCTCGTGTATTAATAGCGTATACAAGTAACTGCTATTTTTTCTTGCTTTATGCCGCATATGTCGAATTTCATCTGTCACTTTCGCATGCGCACCATAAAACCTCGCAATATCTTCTAAAACCCGTAATCCTTCTGACATACGGTTAACATTCACATCAATCATACGATACCCTGCTTGCATCATCCCTCACCCGCTTCCCTATTTTTACTTTCCAACCAAACAACTGTCCAACGAATTATCTTTATCTATTTTCTCCCAATCCTTTAGCACTGGCTGATATCCAAGCGCTATAATGCTTTGCTTCATTTCTTTTACACTTCTATTATCTGAAATTTCAAACTGCGCTTCACTTTTTTCACACTCTGTGTGCCCCCCCACCGCTGTGGTAGAACCAGCTGACATCTTTGTAACCCCTAAAGGTACAACATTATTTCTAAATGCACTATTTTCTCTTGTTGAAATCGTAATGCCGACTCTTGGCATAAACAAGCGCATCGCTACCATCATTTGCACCATATCTGCATCCTTTACAATACACATTGGCTTAAATTGTCCCTTATGTGGCCTTAAACGTGGCAATGAGATGCTCACTTCCGTCTCTGGATACTTGCTCTGCAAATACTGTGCATGCAGACCCACTAAAAAAAATTCTTTACGCCAGTCATCCAATCCTAAAAGCGCTCCAATATTTACCGTTCTCACAAATGCACTACATGCTCTTTCTGGCGCATCTAAACGGTAACGATAGTTTTTTTTAGGTCCTTTCACATGAATTTCATCATACAACGCTTCATTGTATGTCTCTTGATATATGGTTATGCCATCTACACCACACTCAACAAGCGTTACATATTCTTGCTCGTCCATAGCATACACTTCAATTGAAACAGAAGCAAAATACTTTGCAAGCACTTTTGTGCACTCTCCTATATACGCAGGCGTTGCTTTATGCTTGGCATCTCCTGTCAGCACCAATAAATGCTTAAGCCCCATATTTGCAATAGCTTTTGCTTCTTTTTCCACCTCATCTAATGTAAGCTGCTTACGCAAAATTGTATTGTTCGTATTAAAACCACAATATAAGCATTGATTGGTACAATAATTCGACAAATACATGGGCGTATATAATAAAATAGTTTTTCCAAATTGCTGCGTAGTTAGCGCATTTGCTTTTTTAGCCATTGGTTCTAAATACTTTTTAGCTACGGAGGATAAAAGCACCCTAAAATCCTCTTGGTCTAAATAAGATTTTTGTAAGACTCTTTCCACATGCTGTTCTGTTATCTTTTTTTCAAACTCTTTAAAATCTAACGATTGATATGTCTTACACACATCATAAAATCCCATACTACCGCCCCACTATCTTTCTCTCTTTATGTTTTTTACTCTTTCCTACTTTTCCTGTCAACTATCTAACCGTCCAACTGAGCAACTGTCCACTATTCCCCCAAAAAGGGCGCATTCGCACTTCACTATGGGACTTAGTCCTCCGCATGCGCTCGCTGCCACAGGCTAAGCAACCCCCTCTGAAATTATTGGGGAATTTTTACGCTTCATGCTGTTTTATAAGTATATTTCAAGGCCTAAATTAATGCAAAAATTTTATACTTTCTTAGGCAATAAAAAATCCGTTAGCGGCGAAGAAGCTTGTGCCTCATCAGACACCTTCCCAGTTTTAGCCAAATACGCTTGTCTTCCTGCTTTTACTGCATTTTTAAATGCTTGTGCCATCAAAACAGGCTTATCTGATGCTGCAATCGCTGTATTTAAAAGACACGCAGCAGCTCCCATCTCCATTGCTTCGCAAGCATGAGAAGGTTTTCCAATCCCTGCATCTACAATAATTGGTAGTGGTATCTCTTGAATCAAAATACGTATAAGCTCTTTTGTTTTTAATCCCCGATTTGTTCCAATCGGTGCACCTAGTGGCATCACTGCTGCTGCGCCTGCATCTGCTAAGCTTTTCGCTACCATCAAATCTGGGCTCATGTAAGGCAGCACAACAAATCCTTCTTTTGCCAATACTTCCGTCGCTTTTATAGTTTCATACCCATCAGGCAGCAGATATTTGTTATCTGAAATTACTTCAATCTTAATCCAATTACCACATCCCGCTACTCTTGCAAGTCTCGCTATTCTAATGGCTTCGTCAGCATTTCTTGCACCTGAAGTATTTGGAAGTAGCTGTACATGCTCTGGGATATAACTAATAATATTATCCTTAGGGTTATTAAAGTCCATTCTGCGTAGCGCAACGGTAATGACCTCTGACCCCGACTGTTCTAAAACTTCTGGTATAAGCGCATCTGATGCATATTTACCTGTTCCTACGAACAGGCGGCTTTTTAGCTCTCTACCGCCTATTACAAGTACATCTTTATCTTTTATTTCACTCACTATTTTCACCCTCCCCCTACAAATTTTAATACTTCTAACGTATCGTTTTCTTTTAAAATAATATCTTTCCATTTTGCTTGCTCAACAATTGCCATATTATATTCTACCACAACAGTATTTATGGCTATACTCTTTGTCTCAAGCCATTTTTCAAGGCTGATGCCATCGTCTATATGTTCTTCCTTTCCATTTGCGATAATCCTCATGCTGTGATACCTCCTTTCGTTATAAAAAACAAATAAAAGAACAAACAAAAAAGCTTACCCGATAAGGTAAGCTTACATATGCTATATATATGTTTAACGCTTCCCTACGATGGTTCTAACCACATCAGGTTCAAAGGGTCAGGTGCATTTATTACCTTCTCAGCCAAATGGCTCCCCTAGCTTGTTGTATTTAATTTTGTTTTGTTTCACCGTTATTATACACAATATATTCAAACTTGTAAAGCGTTTTTACAAAGTATTTTTCATTATCCGTAATCTAATATTCTCTTCACATCCATTTTTGGCAAATGTGCTATGTCATTAATTTCTAAAAAGAACCACCTATCGTTTTCATATTTTAAACGATTAATGGCCATACGTATTTTTTGATAAGTAGGCTCTGTCTGCCCTGATTGAGCTTTTATATATTTCATAAAACGGTTTATAAGTCCACCATGTGAAATCACGAGTATTTTCTCACCTATATGCTTTTGTGCAATACCTCCCATTACGTCTATTGCTCGTCTATATACATCTGCTTCTTCTTCATGCTCTACATAAAAAGGTAGCGTTACGAACTGCTTACAATGCTGCTGATTTTTCCAGCGTGCTTCTCTTAAGCCTTTTTCACGATATAGTGGAATATCTTTTTGAGCAATAATCGGCAGTGCCGTTTGATATGCACGCTTTAGATCACTGGTATAAATACATGTAAAATCATCATCTTCTAAACGCTTTGCTAATACATGTGTCATTTTCCACCCTTGTTCATTTAACGGTACATCGGTATGTCCTTGACACTTTCCTTCAAGATTCCACTGGGTGAGTGCATGCTGCACTAAAACGATTTCACAATACATGCTGACATCCTTTCTTTTCTACGCCATTTTCAGCATAAGATTGCTTTCTTAATCTTTTAACGTCCTTTCTTTAATATAGATTGCCACATTGTTGTAAAATTTATATTAGGCACAATCAAAAAAACACATAGCCAACTGTGACGGATAATTTTCTCTTATACCTCGTTGTCGTCGATCACAATACGAAAGTATTGCTCATTAAAATTTGTAATTTTATCTTAATTATTATATAATCTGATTAAAACATAACACCATAGGAGTTGATAATAAATGTCGATTAGTAAAGATTATGTGCGATTAGCCGCCGCTATTCCTGAAATTAAAGTAGCAGATTGTAAATATAATATGGGAAGAATCCTTTATCTTGTGAATCAATGTATACAAAAAGATGTGCAAATCGTTGCCTTTCCAGAGTTAGTCATTACAGGGTATACCTGTGGTGATTTATTTCATCAACATGCATTATTAGAAAGTGCCCAGGAGCAATTAACTGAACTCTTACATCATACACGTAATACCGACATTCTGATGCTAGTCGGTATGCCAATCAGCGCAGATAATAAGCTCTTTAACTGTGCTGTAGTGCTGCAAAGAGGCAATATACTTGGTATCGTTCCTAAAACGCATCTGCCAAATCACAGTGAATTTTATGAAAAACGTTGGTTTGCTTCCAGTTATAATGCGACAAGTACGACGATTTCTCTTTGCAATCAGGTAGTTCCTTTTGGTACAGGTCTTTTATTTAGACAAGGGCTAGCCTGTTTTGGGATTGAAATATGCGAAGATTTGTGGACAACCATTCCCCCTAGTAGTTTTCATGCCTTAAACGGTGCGAACATTATCTTTAATCTATCTGCCAGCAATGAATTAATTGGCAAACATGCCTATCGCACTTCATTAGTAACCCAACAATCCGCACGCTGCATGGCTGGATATGTATACGTTTCTTGTGGTGTCGGGGAATCAACGACAGACATTGTGTATGCAGGTGCAGCACTTATCGCTGAAAATGGTACACTATTAGATTGTTCTAAGCGCTTCCAGCTACAAGACCAACTTGTAATTAGCGAGATTGATATAAAACAATTACAATCAGATAGACAAAAATCAACAACCTTTATGGATACCACTTATAATGCATCTTATACACAATCGCCGTATCGAACCATTAACGCCACACTTAGAGAAATTAAAATAAACCACCTGCATCGCAAGATTCATCCCTATCCATTTGTACCAGCAAGCAGCACTGAAAGAAATGAGCGCTGTGAAGAAATTTTTGAAATGCAAATACAGGGCTTATCTAAACGTCTTCTCCATACCAATGCAAAGCGTTCTATTATAGGCATTTCAGGCGGATTAGATTCTACCCTTGCTCTTTTAGTAACGGTGAAAACCTTTGATAAGCTAAGTATTCCTAGAAGTGGCATTATTGGCGTCACAATGCCTGGATTCGGTACTACCGGCAGAACCTATCAAAATGCACTGATGTTAATGCGTAGCCTTGGTATAACGATAAAAGAGATTGATATAAAAGATGCGTGTTTACAGCATTTTAAGGATATTGACCATGACCCTAGCGTATATGATGTTACCTATGAAAACACGCAAGCAAGAGAACGGACACAAATATTAATGGATTTAGCCAATCAACAAAACGGTTTAGTCATTGGCACAGGTGATTTATCTGAGCTTGCTTTAGGTTGGGCTACTTATAACGGAGATCATATGTCTATGTATGCGGTTAATTGCGGCATTCCAAAGACGTTAGTACGCTTTTTAGTTGGGTGGGTATCGCAAAATATTATGGATGAAAAAACCGCTACCACGCTTATCGACATACTCGATACGCCAGTTAGCCCCGAGCTCCTTCCTGCAAATCACAAAGGAGAAATTGACCAAAAAACAGAAGATATTGTAGGTCCTTATGAATTACACGACTTTTTCCTGTATTACATAGTACGTTTCGGTTTTTCACCCGCAAAAATCTTCTTTTTAGCACAGCTTGCATTTGAAAAACAATATGAGAAAAAAATCATTTTAAAATGGCTAAAAATATTTTATAGGCGCTTTTTTTCACAACAATTTAAACGTTCTTGTATGCCTGACGGTCCTAAAATTGGCTCTATCAACCTTTCGCCTAGGGGCGATTGGCGAATGCCTAGTGATGCTAGCGCACAGATATGGCTAGATGCATTAGAAAAACTGTGAAAGAGTAGATATTGGGTCAGTTGAAAAGAAAAATACTAAAATAAGAAAGTCAAAATTATAATCTAGTCTAACCTCTAGGATGAGTAAATGTGCGGTATAAGGCAGATTACCTTATACCGCACATTTGCAAGAATTCTTTAATGATCGTACGTAACTGGTTGTAGTATGACTTGATTCTCTTCGGGTAAACGCTGTGTTGACCAACTAACTTTATAAACCCCAATTAAACAAATAAAACATGTCACCAATATAAATATGGTTACAATTTTAACGTTTAAAGCTTTCAACAAACACATTCCCCCTATCCTTTTTTGCTCCTTTTTATACATGCTCATTGTTGTTATAGTTATATATATTCTACATTTATGATAAAATTCCTTCTTTTTTTTATGTTTTTTTGTGATTTTTCACAATTTTTTACCTCCTAAGAAAGTATAAACTTTTTGCATTAATTTAAGTTCTAAAATGCACTTATAATTCGTTACACAAAGTTATGGGAAACAAAGGTAATAAAAAATAAGGGGTGCAGGTGAAGAATTCCCCGTAGCGAAGCGCGAATGTGCCTTTTTTATTAAATCTTGAGAGAGATAAAACTTTCTTAAGATCTAACGCTCTTGTGTGACTTGATATGCACATTTTCTTGCTTCTAATACCATTTGATACAGATGTGCAATAATTATATCAATAATTTGTTCCTTCTTAACTTGTATTTTTTCTTCCGCTGAGAAAATAGATTGGATTTTATAGATTAACATATTGATTTTCTCTTCATAACAAATATAAAATTTATCTATATATGCTTTAGGAATATTCTCTCTTTCCCACTCTTTCTCCATTTCATTTAGTTCTAATTGAATGAGTGCTAGTAATTTATACCGAAACCTCTCTACATTATCATTTTTCTTATCATGGTCAAAATCATTAATAATGTGTATAACTACATCTTTCCATGCTCTAAAATTAATCTCTAAAATTTTACGCATATTCATATCTTCAAAAATAGGAATTTGATGTTTGATAATTTCTTCAATTTCTTCAATATATTTTTGTTCATGTGATTCGATATCTAGCGCTTGCTGTAATCCAGGCACTTTTAAATAATTTGTCAATACAGATATAATATTAATAGGTATAGGCACCCCTAAAAGAGCTAGATTCTCTAAGGCACTCACTGTCTCTTTTAACTGAAGCACGGCAATTGTAACTTGTGATAATAGCGTCATTTGTACTAATGACAACATACCAATCTCCAATAAACGTACAGTGATAATACACAACGTGTATATAATCACTTTTTTAGTAAATTTACCCACTCCCTTACTATTAAATCTTTTATACTTAACCGCAGCGGTCATGCCTGTAATGGTATCAATCACTATAAGGATAATTAATACGATATAAGCCGTTTCCATGCTTCGATAAATTTGCGATAAAACGCCCACAATGCCTGATACATAAAAAATTTCAACCATAGAATGCGTCTTGTTCATATCGCTAGCCTCCCCTCTACTCTCCTCCCATTAACATAATATGTGCAATTCCTCATTTTGTGCCCTTTTCTACTTTTTAAAATCTAACTATTTCTATATTTTTTATCAATAATGTTTATACCAAGCTACTTCCGTTATTATTCATAACAATACAGCATTATGTTGTAGTTTATTTGTTATTATTAAGAAACGTTTTTAAAAATCACTCAAATTAAACATCGTCGACTTTATTGTATATGGCAATTTTGAACGCACCAACTTATTTGATTCAAATCACCAGACCAAATTACAGTCTTTAGGTGTTCAAACACGACACACATCAAATAACGGTAAAAACTTTACTAATTTAGAAATGACGTTG
>SKGK01000114.1 GCA_007117465.1 Clostridia bacterium
ATAAGAAAATATTAAAGAAAATAAAGAACATAGAATAAAAGAATTAAAAAGTCTTTGAAGACACAGGTTGAGCTTGTTCGGCAGTTGCTTAGAAGACTTTACATTTTTTTAATACCGCTCTTTACTATGTAGCTAATCTATGATATAGTAAGAAGTAATAAATGGTGTTTTTTACTAATCATAAACATTTAAATTTACCAAGGAATTGTTTTTTTAGAGCATAAGAATTTATAAATAATAGAGAGGATGATTGTATGGCTTCAAACTCAAAAAAAAATAAAACAAAACAGCAAGGATTGACTTATAAGGGAAATCCTCTAGTACGCAAAGGCAGTATGCTTTATTACGGTGATCCAGATCAAAAATATATCGTTACGATGAAAGTGTTAGACACAAAACAAGTTAACGAATTATACATTGCAACAAAAGTTTCTGTTGAACTTCAAATAAACAACCCTTCACTTCGTGCAAAGAAGCGAGTTCTTAAAAAAGCAGAACGGGATGGTTTGTATAAAGCGTTAGATGTTGGAACGGTATGGCTTGAAGATGCGTTACAAGGAACTTGAAAAAACGCTGTTTAAATTTAAACAGCGTTTTTATTGTTAAATAATGATTGCAGGTGAGAAGATGCTATCTGTACACATAGATTTTAAACAGTTAATTATCAAAGACATCAAAAAAAGGGACTTGCCCTATATGATAAAATGGTATAACGATAAAAAAGAATATCAATATGCAACAGGATTAAATACACCTATATTTTTGCAGCAGTTAACACAAAGATATATGGCGTTAATACATACAGAGAGTGCATTTTATGTAGGTATTTACTTAAAAGGCACAGGAGAGATGATTGGACTTTTCAAAGGGAGCGTCAGAAAAGAAAAAGTGGTAGCGCTTTGGATTGATTCTATTATTATCGATAAACAGTATCGAAGGCAAGGGTATGCTACTCTAAGTTTGCAAGCAATGATCACGCATTTTAAGGAATATGCATATATCTCTAAAGTGTATATTTCGGTTGTAGAACACAATCTAGCAGGGATAAAGTTCTGGCATGCAAATGACTTTGAAGTAGCGCAAAAGATGAGCAAACAGCTGATGTTAGACCAAAAAAAATATGACATTTTAGTGATGTGTAAGGTTTTGTAAGGGGTTAGTGAAAGATGAAGGGCAAAAGGGTGTTATGCTGGTTTACAACCGCATATATAATCGGGATTTTGTGGGCATCTCAAATTAGTATTGAAAAATATACAGCGATATTTGGCATGCTGATATGTGCGTGTATCATCAAGGTATGTATAAGTGGTATAAAACGAAGTGCTTTTGTAACGCTGCTTTTTGCTTTTTTTATTATAGGTATACTAAGGTGGATAGCAGTAGATGATATGGCTTTTAATCCTGTTAGGCACATAGCAGATCAAACCATCCTGTTTACAGGACAAGTAATATCACCCCCTATTCTAAAAGAAGATACCATCGAATATGTGTTGCATGTCTATGATGTATACGAAGAAAAAAAATCCTATGATGCTGACTTTTACATAAAGATAGTACATCGCAAGACGGCAGAGACTAAGATGTATCAGTATAAAGATGTATTAACAGTAAGTGGTAGCATGCACATTCCTGCTGATGCGATGAACCTAGGAGGATTTAATTATCGTAGGCATTTGCGCGCACAGGGCATTGTGGCTATTTGTTATGTATCGGATGAGCAGGTTTTCAAAGAGCCAACAGTAGGAAGAACACATCTATTAAAAGATATTGCGCTTGTTATTAGAAGACAGGTGACACAAACAATTGATCGGTTTTTACCGATGCAGCAAGGACAACTTCTAAAAGCGGTATTAGTAGGAGAGCGTCAAGGGTTTTCGCAGGATATGCGAGATACTTTTGCATTAGCAGGTATAGCGCATCTTACTGCTGTTTCAGGGATGCATATTGCTATTTTTTTGTTAGCCATTACTTTTTTGCTCAAGAGATTACAGATAAATATATATATCATACAGTGTCTAAATATATTTTTTGCAATTCTATTTATATTTGTTACAGGTGCTACGCCTTCGGTAGTTAGAGCAGGGCTAATGGTCATTATTTTTTGTATCGCTTATTTAATCAACCGTGAACCAGATGCGCTTACCGCACTTTTTTTAGCAGCACTGATTATGCTTTTTCATAATCCGATGCTTTTAATGCATGTAAGTTTTCAGTTGTCATTTTGTGCAACATTTATGCTACTGACTTTTTATAAACCGCTTTATACGTGGCTGAGCCATTTGTATACAACAAAAGCACCTACTTATCTAGTTGACAAAAGCAAAAAGGCGGTACTTATAGGTGCAGTAAAAATCCTAGTAGCGTCTATCACAGTGCAAATAGGTACAATTCCGATTATGGCATACCATTTTAATCAAATATCACTGGTTTCAGTGATAACAAATGTGTTGGTGATTCCACTGATGCCAGTATTATTTGCTGGTGGCATGATTTTGTGTGTGGTGGGCAATATACATGTATTGCTTGGGATTTTTGTAGGTGGGTTTTTGTATACCGTTTTGAGTTTTATCATGCGGGTATCAGAAATATTTTCTAGTCTTGCATTTGCGGGGGTGTATGTAGCTTCACCTTCTATTATGACGGTACTAATATATGGGATAATATGCATGATAGCCTATTGCTTCATAAGCGATAAAAAAAATAAGCAGTATCTGAATTTGTTAGCCGCACTACTTTGTGTACTAATCATGGTAGGGGTAGGCCACCATGTTTGGCAGGCAAGATATGTGCATGTGACGGCGTTAAATGTAGGACAAGGGGACTGCATTTTGATACAATGCAGCAAAGGAAGAAAAATCTTGATTGATGGTGGTGGCAGTATTAGCGACGATGGATATGATGTGGGTAGAAACATTGTGATTCCATATCTACATGCAAATCGTATAACCAATATAGATATTGCGATGGTTTCACATTATCATGCGGACCATGCAAAAGGTGTGATTGCAGTATTAGAAGAAATGGATGTAGGGATGCTGATACTAACGAAAAGATATACACCCAATCTTTTGAAAGAACAATTAAAACAGGCCGCAGCCCTAAAAGATGTACCAATACAGTATGTGCAAACTGGAGATATTATACATATAGATAGGCAAACAAAGCTTGAAATATTAGCGCCCGATGAACGGCAAATTAAAAGTCCACTCTTTAATGAAAACGATCGCTCTATGGTGATAAAGTTCATTGATAGACAAATGCGATTTTTATTTACAGGAGATATTGAGCGGGTGACAGAACAATATCTATTAGCAAACGATAAAAATATTGCAGCGGATGTACTTAAAGTGGCACATCACGGGTCGCGCACTTCCTCTAAAGCATCTTTTATCGAGGCGGTATCACCTAAGTATGCAGTGATAGGTGTAGGAAGAAATAATTATGGTCATCCTTCTAAAGAGGTGATAAATAGATTTGAAGATAACAACATTCAGCTTTACAGAACAGATAGACATGGCACAGTGACTTTTAGGAGCGATGGGCAAAAAATCACAAAAGTAAGTGTATTTAAAGGAGAATGAGCAGTGAGCTTACAATTATTAAAAAAACAATTAAAAGATAAGACTTTTGGGCAGTTGTATTTGTTTTGTGGTGAGGAAGCGTTTTTGAAATCATATTATGCGCAGCAACTGCAAAAAAACATTTTGCAAACAGGGTTTGAAGATTTTAATCTTGCGGTATTCTCAGGCAAGGATATTGATTTAAAGAAGGTAGGAGACGCAATAGAATCTTTTCCAATGATGGCAGAGAAAAAAATGATTGTCATAAAAGAAAGTGGCATGCTAAAAACGCCTAGAGCAGAAGCAAAAGATTTTTGGGAACATACAATACCAGATATTCCGCCTTACGTTTGTATTGTGATTTATGAAGAAGAAATAGACAAACGTAGTAAGATTTACAAGCTAATTAAAAAACATGGTCTAATTGTTGAAATTGATTATTTAAAAGGAGCAGATTTGATAAGTTGGGTAGAACGAGGATTGCGTTCTTATGAAAAGAGGATGGGAAAAGAGACGCTCTATTATTTTTTAGAACATTGTGATGAAGGAATGACCAACATTAAAAATGAAATGGAAAAATTAATGCATTACTGTAAAGATAAAAAAGACATTGAAAAAAAAGATATTGATGCAGTATGTACCACATCCATACAAAGCAAAGTATTTCATATGATTGATGCGATGGTGGCAAACAACATACCACGTGCGCTTGTGTATCTGCAAGATATGCAGGTGCTAAAAGAACCAGTGATAAAAATACTGACACTTATAGCCAGACAATTTTCAGGGATTTTAAAAGCCAAGCTTATGTTAGAAGATGGTATGCCAACAGCTGAGATTACAAAACGATTGGGGATATCTCCGTTTGTCGCAAAAAAATATATACGAAGTGCAAATCAGTTTTCCGCTATGCAATTGCAAAATGCAATGGAGAAATGTTTGGAGATTGACCAAGACATTAAAACGGGAAAGGCAGAAGGTTATACTGCTTTAGAACTATTTATAGCGCAATACGAAAAAAAACGTACTTATTAATAAGTACGTTTTTTTTTATGCGCTCAAAGAACTTAATTTTTTAGAAAGTTGAGATTTTTTTCTCGCAGCGGTATTTTTATGTAAAACACCTTTTGCAACAGCTTGGTCTATTTTTTTAACAGTTGCTTTTAAAGCAACACTTGCTTGTTCTACACTACCATCTTTAATCGTGCTCTCAAACTTTTTAATTTGTGTTTTCAAAGCAGATTTAACCATTTGATTTTGTAATGTTTTTGCTTTGATTACTTTTACGCGCTTCATCGCTGATTTAATATTCGGCAATGATTTCACCTCCACTTTTGTAAATCCACAAACGATATTTTACCATGAAAAGATGAAAAAAGCAAGGATTATTTTAAGGTTCTGTATAAAAAATATTATTTAGTAAATTTTAATACAGTAGACAGTAGGTAATTTGGTCGGTTGGTCAGGGAAAAAATAAAAAATAAAAAAGGAGATGGGATGATAGATGGCAAATATACGGACGGATTTAGCGTTAGAAGCAAGAGAGATGTATAGGCAAAATGCAACGCAGGAATCAGAAGTACCTGGTGTGGAAGTAGAAACGCAAGGAGATAGACGTATATCTGTAACACGTGTTAAAATTACTTCGGAACAGGGGGAAGAAGCAATGGGCAAACCTCAAGGCAATTATATTACTATAGAGGTACCTGAGCTAAGAAAAAAGGATCCTGATTTACAGCAAGAGACATGCAGGAAATTAGCACAAGAATTAGGACGCATTATCAAGTTAGGCAAGGAAACAACTATATTGGTAGTCGGTTTAGGAAATTGGAATGTTACACCTGATGCGCTAGGCCCTAAGGTTGTTTCAAGTTTGATGGTAACAAGACATTTATTAGAACATATTCCAGATAAAATTGATGAAGGGGTAAGACCCGTTTGTGCAATTGCACCAGGGGTGTTAGGGCTTACAGGGATTGAAACTAGTGAAATTATTTTAGGTATCGTAGAAAAAGTAAAACCTGATGTAGTGATTGCAATTGATGCCCTAGCCTCTAGAAGAATGGACCGCATTAGTACCACCATTCAAATTGCAGATACGGGTATTAGTCCAGGCTCTGGTGTAGGGAATAAAAGAAAAGCATTGTCTCATCAGACACTTGGTATACCTGTTATTGCTATTGGTGTTCCAATGGTTGTGGACGCAGCGACGATGGCGAATGATACTATTGACTTGATGGTGGATGAAATGCTAAAGCAGGTAAAAGAAGAATCTGCTTTTTATGAAATGCTTAAGGGAATGGATAAAAATGAGAAGTACGCCTTAATACAAGAAATATTATCTCCATATATTGGAAACTTGATAGTAACACCCAAAGAAGTAGACACCATTATTGATGATGTATCTAAAGTCATTGCAAACGGCATTAACATCGTACTACATGAGGGAATCGGGTTAGAAGATGTAAGTAAGTATGTGCAATAGGCATAATAAAAAAAAAGCCGCATATGATAAAATATGAGAAAATACAAATGGGGGTATAGTAATGCTGAGGGCTAAATCACTTTATAAGCGAAAAATAATAATGAAAGTGACAGCAATTATTGTTGCAGTGATTATTATCTATCTCTCTACTAATGTTTTTATAGTGACAAACAATCCAAGAGCAAATACAAACCATAATCCAAAGATGCCTGAAAATCTAAATGCTTCAAAATTCCTTGAACTGCATTTGTTAAAAGCTCATATACATCAAGCAATGCCGATTGTGAAGGTAGCAAACAAAGAACAAGAGTCCACCTCATGGCTAAAGGGTATAAAGCAGTTAACATTATGGATAACAGGATTCGATGTGGGTCAGCCTAAGACCATTTTGGCCAATCAAATGCTCACATTGCAATATCATCAACCTACGGTGTCTACTTGGGCAGAAAAAATATCAGATGACGAAGAAGTAGAGAGTGAAACGGTTTTTGCATCGATAGATACGGACATGCTAACGCAGCCTGTATTGCCAGCAGAAGGTAGACGTGTGGATGGGAGTGAGGATGTAAGGCCTAGCGATATTAAAAACACACAAAACGTAGAAAAAGAAGATCGGCAATTTAGCGTAGATGAATTTAACTTAGTACCTGTAAGACAAAGAGGACAGAGCAGTGGTGCGAGAATTTTTGTGAACAATGAGACAGATTTGAATTTAGATATTGAAAATCTATTAAACCAAAAGCTATCAGTCGATTTGTCGCAAAAAGGACCAAAAGTATTGATTATGCACACACATACCTCCGAAGCATATACGACTACAGCTCAAAATCATTATATTCCCACCGATCCAGATCGCACAGAAGATCCTAGATATAATGTTGTAAGAGTGGGAGAAGAACTTGCGAAGCATCTTCAAAAATTAGGGGTTGAAGTCATCCATGACAAAACCATCCATGACTATCCGTCATATAATGGTTCTTATCAAAGTGCACTGCAAACCATTCAAGCGCAGCTTCAAAAGCACCCTTCCATACGGTTTGTATTAGACGTGCATAGAGATGCACTGCTTTTTGATAATGATCAAAAATTATATGTAGCTACAGAAATAAGAGGCAACAAAGCTGCGCAGATTATGTTTGTTGTAGGCACAAATCAATGGGGACTTACACATCCGTATTGGAAAGAGAATTTTAAGCTTGCATTAAAACTTCAACAAAAAAGCAGTGAGTTGTACCCTGGATTTGCGAGACCTATTCTTTTGACAAAATATCGATATAACCAGCACCTCACAACAGGCTCACTCATTATTGAAGTAGGGGCACATGGCAATACACTAGAAGAGGCATTAGTTTCTACTGAGTACCTTGCAGATGTGCTTGCACAAGTAATAAAATGATAAATAAAAGGTATACCGCTAAATGTATTTTATGTGATGAAAAGGGAAAAATATAGCATAGAAAATGTGTGGAGGTATTACCTATGAACAGGTTAGAGATGTATAAGCAAAAAAGACGTCAAAAACGGGTGGTGTTTTTGAGTCTATTTTTAGGGATAACCATTATAGTGGTAGGACTAATGACAGTAGATGCTGCAATAAATGAAATGCTAGGCTTAGAAGAAACAAAAATTATGCATATCACGCAAAAAGCAGATGCTGTATATGAAGTAAAGCTGATGAACCATTACGTGACAGTAAATCTGATATATGCAAAACAAGATTATAACAGGTTTGTGCATCAAGGGAAGCAGCTGTGGGGCAATTTTGTAGTTCGTGCGAAGAAAGTTAGCGAAGAGGTTCGTGCGGCGATGAAAGAGTAGAAAGTAGTTACATAAAAAAAGTATGGGATTAAGAATCTCATACTTTTTTTATGTAACTACTGGCAAAGATATAATCAATATGTTATAATACTCGTTGTAATAGCTGAAGAAATTAAGCAGGACACATATATTTTTAAATGTATAAACACGATAGATAAAACAGATTACAAGGAGGTAGCATAGATTGTCTGGTGAACAACAAAACAGAATAAGAAATTTTTGTATCATTGCGCATATAGATCATGGAAAATCTACATTAGCAGATCGATTGCTTGAAAAAACGGGTGTTTTAACCCAAAGAGAGATGGAAGAGCAAGTATTAGACAATATGGAGTTAGAAAAAGAGCGTGGCATTACTATCAAGGCGCGCGCAGTGCGATTGGTCTATAAAGCACAAGATGGACACGAGTACGTACTAAACTTAATTGACACACCAGGCCATGTTGATTTTAACTATGAGGTTTCAAGAAGTTTAGCGGCCTGTGAAGGGGCGATGCTAGTAGTAGATGCTGCGCAAGGGATTGAAGCGCAGACACTAGCGAATACTTATTTGGCGCTAGAGAATAATCTAGAAATTTTGCCGATTATCAATAAAATTGATTTGCCAAGCGCACAACCAGAGGTAGTAAAACAAGAAATTGAAGATGTTATAGGCATTGAAGCTGAAAATGTCCCCCTTATTTCAGCCAAACAAGGTATAGGGATAGAAGAGGTTTTAAAATATATTGTAGAGAAAGTGCCGGCACCAGAAGGGGATGTGGAGGCACCTTTAAAAGCTCTTGTTTTTGATTCTTACTATGATAGTTATAAGGGTGTTATTGCGTATGTGCGGGTAAAAGAAGGTAGCGTATCACCGGGCACGCGCATCAAGATGATGGCGACAGGAAAGGAATTTGAAGTAACAGAAGTAGGGTATTTGATGCCTTCTGGTATATTGTCTGCAGATTCGCTATCAGCAGGCGAGGTAGGTTTTATTTCTGCAAGCATAAAAAATGTAAAAGATACACGGGTAGGGGATACCATTACAACTGTCAAAAATCCTGCCAAAGAGCAGCTCCCGGGGTACAAAAAAGTTAATTCTATGGTATATTGCGGTATTTATCCCGCAGATGGTGCAAAATATCAAGATTTAAGAGATGCACTTGAAAAATTACAGCTCAATGATGCTGCGTTATCATTTGAAGCGGAGACTTCGATTGCACTTGGTTTTGGTTTTCGATGTGGATTTTTAGGGCTGCTACACATGGAAATTATCCAAGAGCGTATTGAAAGAGAATATAACATTGACATTGTAACCACTGCACCGAGTGTTATATACAAAGTAAGCAAGAAAAATGGCGAGGTTATTAATGTTGACAACCCAACTAATCTCCCGCCGGTAGATGAAGTGGAGTATATGGAAGAGCCGATTGTCAAGGCGTCTATTATGGTGCCGACAGAATTTGTTGGTAACATCATGGAGCTATGTCAAGAGCGTAGAGGTATCTATAAAGATATGTCATATATTGAAGAAACCCGTGCGGTACTCAACTATGTGTTGCCACTGAATGAGATTATTTATGATTTCTTTGATGCATTAAAATCTCGTACCAAAGGATATGCTTCTTTTGACTATGAAGTAATCGGATATCAGCAATCGGAGTTGGTGAAATTAGACCTATTATTAAATGGGGATGTTGTAGATGCGTTATCCTTTATTGTACACAGAGATAAAGCATATGCGCGCGGTAGAAAAATTGCTGAAAAACTAAAAGAGTCTATTCCAAGACAAATGTTTGAAGTACCTATACAGGCAGCGATAGGCAATAAGATTATTGCAAGAGAAACGGTAAGAGCGATGCGCAAAGATGTACTTGCTAAATGTTATGGTGGGGATATTTCACGTAAACGAAAGCTTTTAGAAAAACAAAAAGAAGGCAAGAAGAGAATGCGGCAAGTAGGCTCAGTTGAGGTGCCGCAAGAAGCTTTTATGTCCGTTTTAAAACTTGAGTAGGAGAGGCGGGGATGAAAAAGTTAATTTCTGTATATATCCACATTCCTTTTTGTGCTGCAAAGTGTAAGTATTGTGACTTTAATTCGTATGACGATATAGGGCACTTGCAGGAAGAATATGTGGAATGTTTACTACAAGAGCTTGATATGTATAAAGACGTTTTGCAGCAACATCTCGTTAAAACGGTTTATATTGGTGGAGGTACACCTACTTACCTAACGGATAAGTTGCTTGCGAGACTCCTATGTGGCGTTCGTGAGAGAATGAATATAGATGACAATGCGGAAGTATCTATTGAATCTAACCCAGGGACGCTTACAAAGTCCAAATTAACCTTACTTTACCAAAGTGGCGTCAATCGTTTGAGCATAGGGGTGCAATCATTAGATGATGACATATTAAACTGCTTAGGTAGGATACATACTACTAAGCAGTTTATAGATAATTATTCATTAGCGCGTAAAGTCGGTTTTGATAATATTAATGTGGATTTAATGTTTTCACTACCGGGACAAACGCTTGAAAAATGGCAAGAGACTATAAAGGCAGTTGTTGCGCTAGCGCCTACTCATCTTTCGTGTTATAGCCTCAAGATTGAGGAGAATACGCCTTTTTACAGAGCATATGAGGAACAAAGATTAGTGCTGCCAGACGATAAAACAGACAGACAAATGTATGAAATATTAAAACTAATGTTAGCCCAAGAAGGATATCATCACTATGAGATATCTAACTTTGCCAAGCCAACATTTGCATGTCACCATAACTTAGTGTACTGGCAATGTCAGCCCTATATTGGGATTGGAGCAGGGGCACATTCTTTTGTGCACAATCAAAGGTATGTCAATGAAATGTTGCCGAGAAGATATATACAAAAGACTAAACAAAATACACGGTCTACCGTAGAGCAAAAACAAATCAGTTATCATGAGCAAATGTCAGATTTTATTATTTTGGGGTTGCGTTTAATACAGGGAGTAGCGTATCAAGAATTTTATAGGAAATTTAACCTAACGGTGGGTGAGGTATTTCCTGGGAAAGTAGATAGATACATTAAAATGGGTCTAATGGAAAAAGATGAAACACATTTTTGGTTAACTACACGGGGTATCGATATAAGTAATCAAATCTTTATAGATTTTCTCTAAAATTTTATAAAAACACTTGACAAAAAAAACAACAAATGATATTTTAAAGATAGATGTTAGCACTCAACAGATAAGAGTGCTAACAAAAAACAGGGGTGGTTTTAGTGGACTTAGGTGAAAGAAAAAGAAGAATACTGCAAGCCATCATTGACGACTATATTACGACTGCTGACCCGGTAGGGTCGCGAACAATTGCAAAAAGGCATGACTTAGGACTTAGTTCAGCAACCATTCGCAATGAAATGGCAGACCTTGAAGAAATGGGTTTTTTAGCACAACCACATACGTCGGCAGGTAGGATACCCTCTGACAGAGGATATCGACTATATGTAGACCAATTGATGAACCGCTATAGATTAACAATGGCAGAAATCAATCGCATGCGCCACGCATTAGAACTACGTATGCAAGAGTTTGACAGGTTGATTGAGCAGTATTCTAATATTATATCTCAAATTACACAGTATACAACGGTTGTGCTGCCGCCACAAATGAAGAAAAGTGCGATTAAGCATTTGCAGCTTGTATTGATTGATCAAAATCACATTTTGCTCATTATCATTACAAGTACTGGGTTTGTTAAAAACCATACCATACGCGTTACGCAGAAAGTAGATGGAGATTTTCTGAGCCGATTATCACTCATTTTAAACGATAAGCTAAGTGGGCTGACAATCGAAGAGATTAATTTGCCTAAGATACAAGAGATACAAAAGGAAATGTGTTCTAACGAAGAAATTTTAATGCCTATTTTAAACCATGTTTCTGATAGCGTAAAAGATATAGACGATACGCATATTTTTTTAGGGGGAACTACCAATATCTTTAATTTTCCTGAATATAAAGATATTGAAAGGGCAAAAGAGTTTTTTGGTTTCTTAGAGCAAAAAAAAGATTTACAAACACTTTTATCGAGTGGGGATAATACACGCAAAATTAATATTATCATTGGCGAAGAGAATAAATTTTTTGAAATTAAAGATTGCAGTGTTGTAATGTCTCACTACTCCATTGGCAATAAAGTGGTAGGAACCATTGGGGTTATCGGCCCTACTAGAATGGAATATGCTAAAGTGGTGTCTTCTCTAGAGTATTTGACACAACACCTTAACTGTATGTTATCACAGCTATATGGAGAGTCTAATACATCGGAAAAAGACTAAGATGCTTTCTAAACACAAATAGAAAAACAGCAAAGGATGTGAAAGTGGGTATGCAAAATGAGCAAGACATTAAAGAAAATCTTGATCAAACAGAAGCGTCAAGCGAGCAGCAAAGTGACCAGGAATTAGCGCAAGAATCAAAGCAAGTGGAGCAGGAAAAAGAAGAAGAGGTTTGTGAGCAGCAGGAACAAATGAAACAGCTTAAAAAGCAATTAGAAGAGAAAACACAAAAGGCTGAAGAATATCATGGAATGTTGCAGCGCACCATGGCAGAGTTTGAGAATTACCGAAAAAGAACTACCAAAGAAAAAGAAGGCCTGTATCAAGATGCAACTGCAGATACAATAGGGCAAATGCTTGCAGTGGTAGATAATCTACAAAGAGCAGTAGAGACCAATAAAGACAATGCAGAAGCGGCGCAAGTCGTAAAAGGTGTCCAAATGGTATTAAGTCAGTTTAACGACTGCTTAGATAAACTTGGCGTAGAAGAGATAAAAGCAGTAGGAGAGATGTTTGACCCGGAACTTCATAATGCCGTTATGCACATTGAGGATGAGACGGTAGATGACAATACCGTTGTAGAAGAATTTCAAAAAGGCTATAAATTAAAAGACCGGGTAATCCGGCATAGCATGGTAAAAGTAGCAAATTAAATTTAAAATATAAAATTGCATAATTTTTGACAGGAGGTAACAATATTATGGGAAAAATAATAGGAATTGATTTAGGAACAACAAATTCATGTGTAGCATTAATGGAAGGTGGAGAACCGGTTGTTATTACCAATGCAGAGGGTGCAAGAACAACACCATCTGTAGTAGCTTTTACAAAATCAAATGAAAGATTAGTAGGACAGGTGGCAAAAAGACAAGCAATTACGAATCCTGACCGCACCATTATTTCTATCAAAACAGATATGGGTTCAGATAAGAAAGTGAAAATTGACGATAAAAGTCATACGCCACAAGAAATTTCTGCTATGATTTTACAAAAACTTAAAACAGATGCAGAGAGTTACTTAGGAGAGACAGTAACACAAGCAGTTATTACTGTGCCAGCATATTTTAGTGATGCACAAAGACAAGCAACAAAAGACGCTGGTAAGATTGCAGGGTTAGAAGTGCTTCGTATTATCAACGAGCCTACAGCAGCTTCCCTTGCTTATGGATTAGATAAAGATACCGACCAAAAAATCATGGTATACGATTTAGGTGGAGGTACCTTTGACGTATCCATCCTAGAAATCGGTGACGGCGTATTTGAAGTATTAGCAACGAGTGGTAACAATAGACTCGGTGGGGATGATTTTGATGAGCGTGTCATTAATTATCTCGCAAGCGAATTTAAAAAAGAAAATGGCATCGATTTAAAACAAGATAAGATGGCATTGCAGCGCTTAAAAGAAGCAGCAGAAAAAGCAAAAGTTGAGCTTTCAAGTGCGACAACTTCGAATATTAATTTGCCGTTTATCACAGCTGATGCTAGCGGTCCAAAGCACTTAGATATTACACTTACACGCGCAAAGTTCAATGAATTAACAGAAGACCTTGTGCAAAAAACATTAGAACCAATTAGAAATGCATTAAGAGATGCTGAGCTTAGCACCGACCAAATAGATAGAGTTATTTTAGTAGGTGGTTCGACAAGAACTCCTGCCGTACAAGAAGCGGTGAAAAAGCTAACAGGAAAAGACCCACACAAAGGGATTAATCCTGATGAGTGTGTAGCAGTTGGTGCAGCGATACAAGCAGGTGTATTAGGCGGAGAAGTAAAAGACTTATTGTTATTAGATGTTACCCCGCTTTCTTTAGGAATAGAAACACTCGGTGGCGTGTGCACTAAGCTAATCGAAAGAAACACGACAATTCCTGCAAAAAAGAGTCAGATTTTCTCTACTGCAGCGGATGGCCAAACGAGTGTAGATATTCACGTCTTGCAAGGGGAGCGTGAAATGGCAGGATACAATAAAACATTAGGTAGATTCCAGTTGACAGGAATCCCACCAGCACCTAGAGGGGTACCGCAGATAGAGGTAACGTTTGATATTGATGCGAATGGCATTGTGCATGTATCTGCGAAAGATAAAGGAACAGGCAACGAACAAAAAATCACCATTACCGCAAGCACAAATCTAAATGATGATGAAATTGATAAGGCGGTAAAAGAAGCTGAAAAATATGCAGAAGAAGACAAAAAGAAAAAAGAAGAAATTGAAGTTAGAAATAATGCAGATTCTATCGTTTACCAAACAGAAAAAGCATTAAATGATTTAGGCGATAAAGTAAGTGATGATGAAAAGGCACCGATACAAGCAGAAATTGATAATGTAAAAGAGGCGCTCAAAGGCACCGATACAGAACAGATAAAAAATGCAACAGAAGCGCTTAATCAGAAGTTTTATGAGATATCCCAAAAACTATACCAACAGCAAGGTGGTCAGGAAGGACCTGAAGGAGCAGGATTTGACCCAGGTGCACAAGCTGGCCCCCAAGAGGAAGGTCAGGAAAATGTATATGATGCAGATTATAAAGTAGTAGACGACGAAGAAGAAGGCAAATAAGCGTGAAGCGAGCTATATAGAGGCAACCCATATATCTTTGTATAGTTACTAATAAGGTGGTTTTAAAAAGGACTGAGGCTTAATGGCTTTAGTCCTTTTATAAATAAGTTTTAAAATATTTAAAAAACACTATATTATTTATAAAACATATGATATAATATTTAATTGGTATGATGTGAAAACAGGAAATACATGGAAGGTGGTAAAAATGGCTGAAAAGCGAGATTATTATGAGATATTAGGAATCAATAAAGGTGCGACCGCCGATGAGATAAAAAAGGCATATCGAAAAGTTGCTAAAAAGTATCATCCTGATGTAAATTCTGGAGATGCTGGGGCAGAGGCTAAGTTTAAAGAAGCAAATGAGGCGTATGCAGTGCTTAGCGACCTAGATAAAAAATCAAAGTATGACCAATTTGGTCATGATGGGGTTGACCCAAATGGTTTTGGGGGCGCTGGTGGATATGGCGATTTTGATTTTGGTGGTTTTGGAGATATTTTTGAAACTTTTTTTGGTGGGGGTGCTGGCTTTAGCACATCTTCTGGAAGAAGAAACGGTCCACAAAAGGGAAGGGATATTCGAGCAGGTGTAGAGATTACGTTTGAACAGGCTGCTTTTGGTGTTGAAAAACAAGTAGATATATTTAGGATGGAAAATTGTTATAAATGTAATGGTTCGGGGGCAAAGGCAGGTACCGAGCCTAAGACTTGTTCTGTATGTAACGGCACAGGGCAGGTGCAGTATAAACAAAGGACACCATTTGGGCAGTTTGTAAATGTAAAAACGTGCGACAATTGTCATGGACAAGGTACAATCATTGCAAGTCCTTGTGCTGCATGTCACGGCAAAGGAAAAGTGCGTAAAGCTAAAAAGATAAAAGTAAATATTCCTGCTGGTATAGATGATGGGCAGACCATTTCACTTAGAGGTGAAGGTGAGCCGGGGATAAAAGGTGGCATGGGTGGTGATTTATATATTACCGTAAGTGTTAAAACACATCCGCTTTTTCAAAGACAAGGCAATGATGTGATTTGTGAAATTCCAATCACCTTTGTAGATGCTACTTTAGGTGCAGAAATTGAAGTACCTACTTTAGATGGAAAGGTTAAATATTCAATTCATGAAGGGACACAGACGGGATCAGTCTTTCGTTTAAAGAACAAAGGGATTACAAATATAAGAGGGTATGGTAGAGGTGACCAATATGTTAAAGTGGTGGTAGAAGTGCCCAAAAATCTTACTACAAGACAAAAAGAGCTATTAAGAGAGTTTGCATCATTAGATGGTGAAAATACACATGAACGAAGAAAAGGGTTTTTTGATAAAATGAAAGGTGCGCTTGGGATATAACGCATAATTTTAAAAAATACCGTACATTATCAAGGAGAGAAATGATCATTGAAATGGATAGAAGTGAAAGTAGAAACGACGCCTGCGGCGAGTGAAATCGTAACCGCACTGATGTATGAGATGGAAATCGGGGGACTTTATATAGAAGATCCTGCCGACATTATGAAAAAAAAGAAAAGTCCCACAGATTGGGATTATATTGAAGATGCATTGAAAAACATGGATTTGAACAAAATAATAATGAGAGCCTATTTGCCTGAACATACAAATGTACATGAAAAAGTTTCGGTATTAAAAGAAAAGCTTGCTTACGCTTCGACCTATACCCATCTCGATAAAGTGGATGTGAAGTTGTCTGAGGTATATGAAAAAGATTGGGCAAATAATTGGAAGAAGTATTATAAGCCTGTCAAAGTGGGTAAAAATATTGTAATCAAACCTACTTGGGAAGAGTACAAGGAGCAGGTAGCCGATGTTGTGGTGCAATTAGATCCTGGCATGGCATTTGGTACAGGTACACATGAAACCACATGTATGTGTATGAAGCTGATTGAACAATATCTATTTCCTGAATGTGATGTTTTAGACATTGGTTGTGGTAGTGGTATCTTAGGGATTACCGCTATCAAGCTAGGGGCAAGGCATTGTCTTAGCGTAGATATTGACCCAATTGCCATAAAAGTGTCCGAGCAAAATGTTGCGATTAACGATGTAACACATGCGATAAATATCGTACAAGGGGATTTAGTAGAGAAGGTACAAGGGAAATATGATATCATTACAGCCAATATTATCGCAGATGCTATTATATCACTCTCTTCACTAGTTGCAAAGTATATGTTGCCAAAGGGTGTTTTTATTGCCTCGGGTATCATTAGAGAGCGGTATGAAGAAGTAGAGGCAGCACTACTTGAAAATGATATATTTAAAATAGAGCAAACATTATTTGAAGGTGAATGGGCTGCTATAGCGGTTTCACTAAATACTTAAAGTAAAAAGATAAAGGTGTGGCGAAAATGTCTAAAATTTTTGTAAAGCCAGAAAACATTCATGAAGCGCATATAGATATTGATAACCAAGAAGATATTAATCATATCATAAAAGTATTGCGATTATGTGAAAATGATATTATAATAGTGTGTGACGGAAATGGACAAGACTATAAAGCGTCCGTTGAAAAAATTGGCAAAAAGGTAATTACTGCTAAAAAATTAGAAAAAAAGGTTTCACTTGCGGAACCTTCAATTGATGTTACTTTATATCAAGGGATACCTAAAAGTAGTAAAATGGAATATATTATTCAGAAAACAACGGAACTTGGTATCAGAAGAATTGTACCTGTTATGACAAAAAGGACAATTGTACAGTTAGATACGAAATCAACGAAAAATAAACTACAGCGATGGCAAAGAATAGCGTATGAGGCTGCAAAGCAGAGTAATCGAGGAAGAATTCCAGTGGTTTATGCACCGGTTGATTTTAAACAAGCTTTGCAGCAAATGAAAGATCTAGATTTGAGTATCGTACCCTATGAAAAAGAACAAAAAGGAAAACTTAAGCATATACTCTGTAATCCAGCTATAACAAAAAGAACAATCGGTATTTTCATCGGGCCTGAAGGTGGTTTTGAACAAGAGGAAATAGAAAGTGCAATACAGGAGGGGATTTATCCTGTGACGCTAGGACCGAGAATATTACGAACAGAAACCGCAGGGATGGCGACATTGGCAGTTATAATGTATGAAATAGGAGGCTAGAAGATGAAGAGCCTAAGAATAGTGGTTGTTGATGATGCGCTTTTTATGAGAACACTTATTAAAAGGATGCTACAAGAGGTTGGGCATGAATTAGTGGGAGAAGCCATTAAAAACGTACAAATGATGTAAATATTATCATCAATAAAGAGAAAAAGGAGCGGTTGGGGTGGGTAACAAAAGAAAGAATAATAATAAGCATAGACAAAACAACAGACAAGAAAAGCAAAAGAGGCAGGATGCTATTATTAATCATATGTTATTTGTGACGGTATTTTGTATTATTGCATCTATTATTGTGTGGCTTATTTTTAAAGGATATACACACACGGCAACCATACTAATGATGGGGCCAATCGTGACAGGACTTTTTGCTGTAAGTGCAGTAGTAGCAGGTTTAATAGGCCTTAAAATTGGCAGAAGTCGTAAAAAGGTATCACGCAGATGGATAACGGCTTTTACCATATCTATAGTTATTATGTTTTCAAGCTTAGCGATTAAGGATTACTTATTGTATGCAATGTATGCACTGTGGATTTTAATTGCAATTTACCTTGTTGTAAGTTTTGTATATTATATTTATAAGCTCAATCAAAACTAATACCTGATAGGCTCGGCGCTTTGGGTGTCTAGCCTATATCGAGGTATCAAATAGCACAATATGGGGCTGTAACTCAGTGGGAGAGTGTTACACTGGCAGTGTAAAAGTCGTGGGTTCAAATCCCATCAGCTCCACCAAATTATAAATAAAAAGATGATGCGCGACTGCGTATCATCTTTTTATTTTAACTATTCAATGGAGGCAACCCATATAACCCTGAATAGTTACCAACTTTTTGTTATAATATCTGTCCTAAAAATTCTTGCGTTCTTTCGTTTTTAGGATTATCAAAGATTTCTTCAGGCGTTCCTTCTTCGACGATTGCCCCTTCATCCATATAGATGACCCTATCGGCAACTTCTTTGGCAAATCCCATCTCATGGGTAACCACCATCATGGTCATACCATCACGCGCTAAGTCTTTCATAACTTGTAAAACCCCGCCCACAAGCTCTGGGTCTAGTGCGGATGTCGGTTCATCAAAAAGCATAATCTTAGGATGCATCGCTAATGCTCTTGCGATAGCGACACGCTGCTTTTGACCACCCGATATCACAGCAGGATATGTAGTTGCTTTGTCGGAAAGGCCTACTTTTTCTAAAAGTGCCATCCCCTCTTCTTCTGCTTCTGCGCGAGATACCTTCTTCACTTGTGTAAGTCCTTCAATGACATTTGATAACACCGTCATGTGAGGAAAGAGGTTAAAGTGCTGAAACACCATGCCAACTTCTTGACGTATCAAGTGAATGTTTTTGCCTTTCGGGTCTATTTGTTTGCCATCAATATGAATTCTGCCCTTTTGAGGTCTTTCAAGGAAGTTTACACATCTTAGCAATGTACTTTTACCAGAACCACTAGAACCAATAATAACAACCACTTCACTTTTATCGACGGTTACATTAATATCTTTTAGTACTTGTAGTTTGCCATACCATTTGTTAACGTTTTTTATTGTAATCATTATTCCACCTCCTAAACCCTATGATCACTGATGCTTAGTCGTGCTTCTAATTTTCCAACCGCAAAAGTGAGAATTGAAGTCATGATAAGATAATAAATTGCTGCAACCATTAAAAGCTCAAACATAATAAAATTCGAAGAACCAATTTGTCTCGTTCTCATCATAAGTTCAGTAGCACCGATGGTACTTGCAAGCGAAGTATCTTTTAGCGCGATAATAAACTGATTCCCTAGTGGCGGAATAGAGCGTTTAAAAGCCTGTGGCAAAATAATTCTTTTCATCGCTTGCCACGATGTCATGCCTAAAGATAAAGCGGCTTCCCGCTGTCCTCTATCAATAGATAAAATGGCCCCTCTAAAAATCTCTGCGATATACGCACCATTATGGATACCAAGTGCTAAAATGGCGGCAGGTCCCCTAGGAATATTGATGATATCAGCTAATCCATAATAGATAAGCCATAGCTGTAAAAGTAGCGGCGTACCTCTAACAAACCATATATAAGCTTTAGCAGGCAAACTAAATCCTTGAAATTTAGATATTCTTAATAATGCAAATATAAGTCCGAGTATTAACCCGACGAGTATTCCCATAACGGTTAACTGAAGAGTTAGTAATGCAAAACTATAAAATCTTGGAAAGTATTCTAAAATAAGCGATAAATCCCACGGCATATATTAATTGTCCCCTTTCTAGTAATGTTAATAGATTGGTTACTACTCAGGAGTAGTAATATACATTGTATATTTTATTTCTTAGCAAAAGGCACATTGCATAAGGCAATGTGCCTTTTGAAGGCTTATTGATAAGTAATAAACTTATTTTTTAGTAATATCTGCGCCTTCATGCCATTTTGAACTAATACCTGTTAAGGTACCATCTTTATGCATCTCTTCTAATGCATCATTAAGCTCTTGTAAAAGGTCATCATTACCTTTTTGTACCGCAATCGCCATGCTTTCAAGTCTAAGCAGTTCACCTGCTAATGTTAGTTCATCACCACGGCTCATTTCATTCATTGCTCTTATTGCAACGAGTCTATCAGTGATAACGCCATCTACTCTGCCGTTTAAGAGTTCCGTTAATGTCTGATTATCATCTTGATAAGGAACGACTTTGGCTCCTAGATCTTCTGCATCATCTTGGAATGTTGTCCCGACAGCAACAGCAATGGTTTTACCTGCCATTTCACTAGGATCGGTAATACCAGATTCTTTTGTTACCACTAATTGTGCACCAGAATAATAGTATGGAATCGTAAAATCTACTCTTTCTAGCCTGTCCTCTCTGATTGCCATGCTCCCTAAGATACCATCATAGTATCCGGCTCTTAGCCCTTCTATAAGACCGTCCCAATCAGACGTTACATAATTTAATTCAAGACCCATACGATCAGCAATTGCCTGTCCGGTATCTACATCGAATCCAACCACTTGATCGCCCTCAAAAAAATTAAATGGTGGATACCCTCCGCTACCTACAACGGTAAGCTTGCCTTCTTCTACATAATCGCCATCCGATGAAGCGCAACCCATAAAAGTAGCAGCGATTAAAAAAATGACTACTGTAAATACAATTAAATTCTTTTTGTTAAACATAACTCAACATAACACCCCTTTTTATTTTTTATACTAACAACCCTATTTTAAACATTGAGTTGTCACTTGTCAACCTTTGCTAAAACGCTCATATGATAGAAAAAACACATATTTACAAATAAGCTATAATTATATATTTTTATTCTTAGATATGCTTTTTAATGCTCTTATATGCTACAATATGCTCTTTTCAAGTATTTAAAAGCCCAGTATCATGGATGTTTTACAAACAAGAAAATTTTTTTTCCTTATTGCTTGCATTATCTTGATGAAGTTGTATAATGATGATAGGCAATAAAACAAGTATGATTTAATGAAATAATGAAAAAATAATGACATATTGTATAACGAAGGAGAGATGACAAAATGAGTAAGCATCAAAAGACAACAGGCCAGCAGTTATCAGACAAATTAACTTATGAACCTCTAAATGGATGGAAAACGATACAAACAGGGGAAAAAGATGAAATGTATCGCTTTTGTGACCATTATAAAACCTTTTTAAATATCGGAAAGACCGAAAGAGAAGCAATACTTTATACCATTGAAAGAGCAGAAGAAAATGGATTTGTGTCACTAGAAGCACTAATGCTAACAGATAAGATACTAAAGCCAGGTGATAAAGTATATACCGTCAATCGCGAAAAAGGCATAATGTTCGTGGTTATAGGAAAGCAAGATATGACGCAAGGCATTCACTTAGTAGGTGCGCATATGGATACACCGCGAATTGATTTAAAGCAAAATCCTATATATGAAGATAGTGGAATCGCATTACTTAAAACTCATTATTATGGAGGCATTAAAAAATATCAGTGGACGGCACTTCCATTAGCGCTGCATGGCTTGGTGATTAAAAAAGATGGCACTAAGATACAAGTGGTGATTGGTGAAGATGATAAAGACCCTGTCTTTTGCATTACGGATTTGCTGCCACACCTAGCACAAAATCAAATGCAAAAAAAGATGACAGAAGGCGTTACCGGTGAAGGACTAAATGTACTATTTGGTAGCATTGGTTATCAAGATGAGAAGGTAAAAGAAAAAGTAAAATTAAATATTTTAAACTTGCTACATGAAAAATATGGTATTATTGAACAAGACTTTGTGAGTGCAGAACTGCAAATTGTCCCTGCGTTTAAAGCGAGGGATGTTGGATTTGATGCGAGTATGGTAGGCGGCTATGGACAAGACGACAGAGTCTGTAGTTATGCGGCGATAGAAGCAGTATTAGCGGTAGAAGCCCCTGAAAAAACTGCTGTTTGTTTATTGGTAGATAAAGAAGAAGTAGGCAGCATGGGCAATACGGGTATGCAGTCGCGATTTTTTGAAAATCAGTTAGCAGAGATTTATGCACGCACGATTGATAAACCATACAATGACCTTATGCTAAGAAGAATATTAAACGCTTCAAAATGTTTGTCGGCAGATGTTAGTGCTGCGTTAGACCCTACTTATCCAGATGTACACGATAAAAGAAATGCACCATTTATCAATAAAGGTGTCGTAATTACCAAATACACAGGTGCGCGTGGAAAAGCAGGTGCAAGTGATGCAAATGCAGAATTTGTTGGTGAAATCAGAGCATTATTTGAACGCGAGAAAATCGTATGGCAGACAGGCGAGTTAGGGAAGGTAGACCAAGGCGGGGGTGGGACTATTGCACAGTTTGTTGCCAATTTGAATATGGAGGTGGTAGATTGTGGTGTGCCACTACTTTCAATGCATTCTCCTTTTGAAGTTGCTGCGAAATTAGATATATATATGACGTATAAAGCATATAAATCATTTTATATGGCATAATACCATTTGTTACAACCCATATACATCTGACCTGTAACAACCATTTTGTTGTATGCTTGTATACATTATGGGTTTTACTGTACATTTTAGTTTCTTTGTATTAAAATAGAAGTAGGATTTTAATTTGTACATAATTGGTTGGAAAGTTGGAAAAAAACTAATAGCTAGATAGGAGGTGATTAATTTGAAAAAAAGAATTGCTGTTTACTGTTTGTTGATAATAATGGGGCTTAGTGGAATTGTGCAAGTACAGTCGCAAGCTACGGATATGACGTATATTATTCCAATAAAAGGGGAAATTAATCAAGCGGTTGTAAGCTATGTAAACAAAGCAATACAGCAAGCGCAAGAAGAAGGGGCGACGCAAATTATTTTTGCGGTTGATACCTATGGGGGAGAAATAAATGCAGCAATAGACATTAGTGAGTATATGTTAGGGGCATTAGTACCTACGGTCACGTATATCGAAAACAATGCCATTTCGGCAGGGGTCATTATTTCCCTTTCGGCAGATAAGGTGGTAGCCAATCAAAAGATTAATATTGGTTCAGCCGAGACAATCCCCAAAACAGAAAAAAATATTTCTTTTTGGACAGGAAAATTACGTTCTGTTGCGGAACTAAAGGACAGAGATCCAGAGATTGTAGCAGCAATGGCAGATGCTGATATTGTCATTGAAGGCGTAAAAGAAAAAGGCAAGCTACTTAACTTAACTTCTAGTGAGGCACTCAACTATGGGATTGTAGACCACATAGTAGAAAACAGAGCACAGCTATATACATATTTAGACATTGAAGCTTCGCAGGTACAAGAGCTTACATATGACTTTCAAACGAATATTGCAAGGTTTACCAACAATATTTATGTTTCTACCATCCTATTGATGCTAGGAATGGTAGGGATTGTGGGAGAAATTTTTACAGCGGGTTTTGGTGTTTTTGGTTCTATCGGTATCTTTTCTTTTGCACTTTATTTTGCAGGAAGAGTACTTGCGGGTCACGCAG
>SKGK01000119.1 GCA_007117465.1 Clostridia bacterium
ATTTACAGCAGAAGCTACACTGTAAATCAAGAGGCTGCATAATCTAAGATACATCGCAAACATATTTGCATAATGATTTGAAAAAACTGTTTTTTATGCTAAGAGGATAGGTCTGTCTATTCACCAGAAATAAATGTAAACCAAGAATATTTATACCAAATAAAACAGAGGCTTTTTTCACTACTGTAATTTTTATTGGTATATTTATGCGCACGTAAAAATAAAAGAGCCTGTTTTGAAACAAACTCTTAAAGGACTTTATATTTTAAAGAGGAAACCAGAACTTATTTTTGATACAGGATAGAGATTCGTTAAAAGATAATATGGCAATAGATTTATGCTAAGGGGGAAGTCTGTCTAATTTCAATAAAATCGGTATTTTTGTAGTAATATTTACAGAAAATTATAGATTTATTAATCTGGATGTAGTAAAATTAAGTAGAAGCTAAATTTCTCGAAGTGAACTGTAACCAGATAAAGAAATTACAAACAAGCGTTTTTAGATACTATTTACATATGGCATAGATTATGCTACAATACAGATAAAGAAGTTAGGTGTTAGGGTGTAAGAAAGAGTTGAGTTAAATGAAATATTAAATCCTTTTTTGCAGTATCTAAAAGACAACGGATACGACAGTTAAGCGTATATGTAAATTCTTATTAAAAACCAAAGGGGAGCGATTAGATGTATAACAATATAGCAGTAATTTATAATATACTAGGTCTTTTGCCTACCATACAAGAAGGTTTAAATCATATTCAAAAACAACTATCAGAGCTGCGCTATGAGCAAGCACTAGACCTTTTAGAAGACACGATGATGGGCATCGCAAGCATTGAGAGTGCCCTTCAGCCTATTATAATAGAGAGTGGAGAGAATACTAAAGAGATGAAGTTTGAAGCGTTAAAAAAATCCATGAGCAAAGTGGTCAGTCTATATGAAACTGGAAAAGAAACAGAGCTAGAACGTCAAATACAAGAGACTATTTTGCCAGAATTTAAGGCGTGGAAAGAAGAATTAGATAGGGTATTAAAACCATTAGTGCTATCTTAATTTAGTCTAGAGTCGGTGGATTTTCAAATATTCTTTTTAATCATCAGCTTATTACAAAACAAAAACGGACCAGAGGCACACCACTAAATAAAAAAGAAAGTGAGAAATAATTCAATGAATCAACGAAAGAAAAATTATATCAAAAAAGGCATCAAGCGCCAGATGTTATTATTTATTTTATTACCAATTATGATTGTCCTCTCTTTTGCTGTTTTCTCGATATATACTTCTATGAAAGAAACAGCTTATGAGAATGCTGAAATGTCTTCCGAAAGACAAGCCTTAGCAAGTGCAACTGTTTTGAGTGAAAAGCTTGATCAAATGATTAGAAAAGTAGATGAAGCGCAATATATTTTGAACTTAGTTCAGGTGCTAAATGAAGATGAGCGATTAAATTTTGTTGAAAACCAGTTAAATCAATTAATGAAAGAAAATGATAATATCCATGCAGTTTGGACTAAATGGGTTCCTGAAGCTCGTATAGACGGATCAATGAATAAAGAAGTTTCCTTTTTAAGAGAAAAAAATATGAGCATTTCAAAAACTAAAATTGAGGATACTTTATTTGCATACTCATTAGAACCATTAGAAACAGGAGAAGCTGTTTTAATAGAGCCTTATATGGCAGATGAAAATATGCATCTTTCGTATTCAAAGCCCATATTTAATGATAGTGGACAAGTCGTGGGTGTTATTGGTATGGCCTTTAATCTTAATGAACTTCAGAAGTATATTGAAAATCAAGTTGTTATGGAAGAAGGTTTTATGCGCATTTTATCAAATACTGGAATTGTAGTGGCACATAAGAGTTTTGCTCGTGTTGGTGATTTTTCTGGAGAACTTGATGAAAAAGGACAAGGTGAATATATTTCTGTGATTCAAAATGGAGAAATCTATACGAGTGTTGAGTATTCTGCTGCGATTGATCAAAATACTTTTAAAAGTTTAGCGCCAATTAAAGTAGGTGGAACCTACTGGACGGTTGGAACAATATTAACCGAAAAAGAAATTATGGCAGAGTCAAATGAACGTATATTTAAAATGATTATTGTAGCATTAATCATATTAGGATTAGTGACTGGGTTGATCGTATTTCGAGCTAATTCGATTTCTAAATCATTATTAAAAACAACTAATATTGCGGAACATGTTGCAAACCTTGATATTACAAATGCTATACCAAAGAAACTGATTGCTCGTGAAGATGAAGTAGGGGTTTTAGCAAACGCTTTTGAAAGAATTCAAGATAGCCTAAGGATATTTATGAATATGAATATGAAATCTGTACATGTGTTAAGTGAGAATGCCCATAATTTGACACAGATTAGTAAAGAATCAGCTGAAACAGCAGACCAGATTTCAAAAACGATTGAAGAAGTAGCTTATGGCGCTGGGGAGCAAGCAAAAGATGCAGAAATGGCAGTCGAAAGTATTACTTATTTTGGTACAATTATTGAAGAAGAGCAAATAGAACTGATTAATCTAAATAAAGCGACGGATGTGGTCGATCAATTAAAAGAAGAAGGTGTTAAAAACATTGGAGATTTGGTAGAAAAAACGCTACAAAATAAATCGTCAGCAAAAGAAATTACAGAAGTAATTTTAAATGCGAATGAAAGTGCTATTAAAATTGTTGAAGCTAGTCTTATGATTAAAAGTATTTCTGATCAAACAAATCTGCTTGCTTTAAACGCAGCAATAGAAGCTGCAAGGGTTGGAGAATACGGACGCGGATTTGCGGTTGTAGCAGATGAGATTAGAAAACTCGCGGAACAATCCAATATATTTACCAAAGAAATTGAAATTATTATTAATGAATTGAGAAGCAAAACTGAAGAAGCCGTTATTACTATGAAAGAAATGAATCATGTGGTGGATGAGCAAGGCATTAGCGTTGCAAATACAAAGGAACAATTTGAAGGTATAGCTACTGCAATTGAAACAACGAAAAATATTATTGCAAAACTTAATAACAGTGGACAGATTATGGAAGAAAAGAAGAGTCAGATTATAGAAAATATCGAAAATTTAGCAGCAGTGACAGAAGAAAATTCAGCAAGCACACAAGAAGTAAATGCTTCAGTTGAAGAGCAGACAGCTGCGATAATGCAAATAGCAGATGCAAGTGAATCACTTGATGATCTTGTTATTGAAATGAAAGAAAATATTAATAAATTCAAACACTAAATATATTTAATCTGCCTCGTTATGAGTAGGCGGGAATCTAGGTTGCAAGGAAATAATAGGCATTAAAGCCAGAAGGTCAGCTTCAAGATTAACAAAACATAAGAGTATCAATATTTTAGAAACATAAAAATAATGTCGCAAATTCGTTGGTTTTTCCTCTATTTCGTACTATAATTAATCGAAATGGAAGAGTTTTATTTGAGAAAAAATTACTTTGCTAAGATTGTTAAATATATCAAAAACCACAATAAGGGAAATCTCTTTTTTGCTAAAGATGGTAAGATTAAAAGGACAATTTAAAAATAAAAGTATGTTATTAGCCCTGTTTTTCTGTTATAATAATAGGAAGACAGGGATTGTTATTAGTTAACAACAAAAGACAAAATAAAAGGATATGTTTTTCCAGAAATGTACTATTATAAAAGATTGTGAGGTTATGAAATGCAAATGATAAAAGAAAAACTAGGATTTATATGTGATATGGACGGCGTAATCTACCATGGAAATCATCTTTTACCAGGGGTAACTGCGTTTGTAGAGTGGCTAAAAAAGGAAGAGAAAAAATTCTTATTTCTAACCAATAGTAGTGAGCGTTCACCAAGAGAGTTATCTCAAAAGCTTGCTAGATTAGGACTTGAAGTGGACGAGACGCATTTTTATACAAGCGCACTTGCTACCGCAAGCTTTCTTGCAAGTCAGTGCCCAGGGGGAAGTGCATATGTAATCGGTGAGACAGGACTTACAAATGCAATCTATGATGCGGAATTTTCGATGAATGAGATTAATCCTGACTATGTGATTGTAGGAGAGACTAGAACATATAATTATGAGAAGATAGAACATGCGGTTCACCTTGTCCATCGTGGGGCAAAGCTAATCGGTACCAATCCTGATTTGACAGGTCCTACCGAAAAAGGCATTGTACCTGCAACAAGGGCACTTATTGCGCCGATTGAACTTGCTACAGGGAAGCAAGCGTATTTTGTAGGCAAGCCTAATCCACTAATGATGCGTCACGCGCTAAAAAAATTAGGGTGTAAACGAGAAGAAACAGCAATTATAGGGGATCGTATGGATACTGATATTATTGCGGGTATAGAATCAGAGATCGATACGGTATTGGTTTTAAGTGGCGTTACGAATAAAGAAAATATAACCACGTTTCCTTATGGTCCTAAGTACATATTAGAGGGTGTTGGCGATATTGTTAAATAAACTAATAATGCTACATAGGTATCTCATTTTACAGTTTGTTAATCAATTAGAAAAAAATCATAATATCATCCCTCGAAAAAAAGCGGACGTTATTGCATAATATTTAAAATAGTAAGAAGAACCTAACAAAGAGTAAGTATATGGGAGAATAATAAAATGTATTACGTTTATATAGTGGAATGTAAAGATAGTACACTCTATACGGGGTGGACCACAGATATTAAAAGAAGAATAAAGGAGCACAACGCAGGAAATGGCGCAAAATATACCCGAGTTAGGTATCCTGTTGTTTTAAAGCATCATGAGATATTTGAGACAAAGCAAGAAGCCATGAAAAGAGAATGGGCAATCAAACGGTTGTCAAGACAACAAAAAATAGCACTATTTACAAAACAGTATGCCAATGATTAAGGCGTACTATTTTTTTGATTGTTTATAGGGAGCATCTGCTTACACAGATGTACAGTTACTGCTAAATTCGCTATGCTCATTAAGCAGAACTAGCATCATAAGCAGAACTAGCATATTAGTCATAAAAGTATATATTATTCCATATATATATTGTAGGACAATATGAGGGAGGTTTTACCTGTGGATAGCATGCAGAGGAGGAGGCAATATACAAGATATAGTCGTCAAAGTCGTAATAAAAAACAAAGTGGCAAAGGCAAAGATGATTTTTCAAAAAGCGTTTTAAATCAAGTCATTGTATGTGGCGTGATTTTATTGATCGTTTTTGCCATCAAAAACATTGATACACCATTTGCAAATAAAATAACCGAGCAGGTGCGTAATATGTTAGGATATACTATTGATATCGAGGATACATACGAAACAGTAGAAACATTTGCGCAAAATAAAGGACTACTACCTTCTTATAAGTCTACACTTGATGAGCCTCAGCAAAAGGAAGAAGGGATATATCATGAAAATATAGAAAGTGGGAATAAGCAAGTAGACAGTGACAATATAAAAATTACACAAGAGATGATAGCACCACTAAATGGAAAAGTTGTATCGATATTTGGCATGCGTAAACACCCATTATTTAAGGAAGAATTCTTTCATAGTGGGATAGATATTGAAGGCAATCAAGGAGACGAATTTGTCGCAGTAATAGATGGCAAAGTAGTAGAGGTAGAAAAAGATCAAAGTTATGGCAACTATATTAAACTCAAACACAGCGATAATGTCTATACGTTTTACGCCCATGGCAATCAAATTTTAGTAGAGGAAGGACAGCAAGTTCAGAAGGGGCAAGTCATTGGGAATATCGGTCAGGGAGGACAAATACTTGGCACACATCTTCACTTCGAAATACGCCTAAATGACCAAGTGTTAGATCCCTTAAAATATATAGACTTGCCAATGTATGAACCAATACAGAAGCAAGAATGAAAAAGACAATATTAAATATTATCCAATTTATTTCTATTGAGCCTTGGGTACTCCTTGTTTTTTTGGTGTCTATTTATGTGGGGCGATTTATGCAAATGTTAATGCTTTATGGTATAGCAATAATCCATGAGATGGCACATTTAGTGGTAGCACGTAGTTTAAAGATAAGGGTAGTAAAGATAGGCATTTTATCTTTTGGGGCAGTACTAAAGCTAGAAGAGCCACATATAAAAGATCCCATAAAAGAGATATTGATTGCTTTTGCAGGTCCTGTTGCTAACATCCTTATGGCGTTATTATCTGTAGGGATACAAACGTATTATTTGCCGAAAGCAGATAATATGATTTTTTTTATTTATGGCAATATCGCCATGGCAAGCATCAACTTATTTCCTGCTATGCCGCTAGATGGTGGACGTATACTACGCGCAGCATGCGTTTATAAAATGCCATTTTTAAAAGCGATGGGTATATGTAAAAATGTGACCAAAGTGATGATTGTATGTGTACTGCTACTGGGTGTTTATGTTCTTTATGTAAGTCGGCTTAATATTTCAGTTCTCCTAATTGGTGTTTTTTTAGCATTTCATCTTAACCATCAACGAAAAGAACAGCAGTTGATCATGATGCGGGAATTTATTTATGCCAAAGAAAAACTATTAAAAAGTAAAGTGCTCAACACACATAACATGGCGGTATTAAGTGATATAAGGGTATATGAGATATTTAAATATTTTAGTTATAATCGCTTTTTGATTTTCTATGTCATTAATGAAAAAATGGAGATAGAATCTATCTTAACAGAAACCCAAGTCATTGAAGCTGTAAAGCAGAATGGGTGTAAGATGCGGATGGGGGAAGTGTTAAAACAATTAACAATTAATAATTAGTAATTACAAAACAATCGGTGCGTAATTTATTTTTTGTAGATTTTGCTTGCTAAAAGGGTGGAAATTGGTTAATATAAAGGTAAATGCATTTTTAAAATGATACTGATAACGCTAGAGGAGGCTATATATTAATATGTTACCAAGGATAAATGACCGTATTTTAAAAAAGGTAGAAAAACCTACGCGGTATGTTGGCAATGAATACAATAGTGTACATAAAGATATTGATAAGGTGGATGTACGGTTTGCATTTGCTTTTCCAGATGTATATGAAGTGGGAATGTCCCATCTTGGGATGAAGATTTTGTATCATATGTTAAATGAACGTGAAGATGTATTTTGTGAAAGAGTATTTGCGCCGTGGGTGGATATGGAAGAGGCATTGCGCAAAAATGACATTCCCTTGTTTTCGCTTGAGACCAAAGATCCACTTTCGATGTTTGATATTGTAGGATTTACCCTGCAATACGAAATGAGCTATACCAATGTAGTCAATATGCTTGATTTAGCAAAGATACCGCTGCTTTCTTCAGAGCGAAAGGAAGAGCACCCATTTGTATGCGCAGGAGGACCTTGTGCTTATAACCCAGAGCCACTTGCCGATTTTATTGATTTTTTTGTTCTAGGTGAAGGAGAAGAAGTGCTACATGACATTATGGATGCACATATTA
>SKGK01000197.1 GCA_007117465.1 Clostridia bacterium
ACATAGAAAAAGTTGAAGGAAAAGATGGAATTGTTAAAACAAGATTTAAACATGGGATAGTTGAAACAACACACCCTTCTTATCAGGCTTGGACATATGCTGTATTATTAAGTGAATACAACGAAAATATTCAAGAAAGCAAGATAGAATTGTTTCCGTGTGCATACTTACATAACTACTATATTAAAGAAAATGACCCACTAATTGATAAGGTTTATTTTGATTATCTAAACCATGCGCCTGTATATACTAAAGGAGACGTTTTAAAACTACGTCATTTTATAAAGAAATATATTACAAAGCCTGATTATAAAGAAGTTTTATATAAAATTGATAATGGTAAAATTAGACCGTCGAAATCATTACAAGATTCGTTACTAAAAATGTTAGATGGCAACCAAGAATTTCTCATGATTGATGATCAAAAGTTAGCATATGAAACGGCATTAAGCTTAGCTAATAATGCTTTTACATCTGAAGATAAAAAAATACTAATTGTAGAAGGTGGACCAGGAACAGGTAAATCAGTTTTAGCAATTAATTTACTTGTTAATCTAATTGCCCAAGACAGAGTTTGTCAATATGTAACAAAAAATAGTGCCCCAAGATATGTTTACGTTGAAAAGTTACAGCAAAAAATCAAGAGGAAAGTCATAGAGCACTTATTTAAGGGTTCAGGGGTATACGTTTCAGCAGAAAGCAATGAATTTGATGCTTTAATCGTAGATGAAGCACATAGATTAAATGAAAAATCTGGAATGTTTAAAAACAAAGGCGAGAATCAAACAAAAGAAATCATTAATGCATCAAAATTTTCAGTATTTTTTATAGATGAATTACAAAAAGTTACAATACACGATGTTGGAAGTAAAGAGGAAATCATAAAATATGCAAAAGAATTTGGAGCAGAAGTAACTGTAATGAAGCTTGAGTCCCAGTTTAGGTGTAATGGGTCAGACGGCTACCTGTCTTGGTTAAATGATGTGTTACATATTTCTGAAACTGCAAACTTTGATGGGTTTGATTTTGAATACGATTTTAAAATATTTGATAATCCTCATGAGCTTTATGAGTTAATTAAAGAAAAAAATAAAATGAATAACAAAGCTAGAATGGTAGCAGGTTACTGTTGGGATTGGAACAAAGAGGGAAAGAGTAAGACTGATGTACATGATATACAATTACAAGAATATGATTTTTCTATGAGCTGGAATTTATTTAACTCTACAACATGGGCAATAGATTCAGAGTCAGTAAATGAGGCTGGATGTATTCACACATGTCAAGGCCTTGAGTTTGATTATGTAGGCGTAATTATTGGCGATGATTTAAGATATGAAAACGATAAGATAATTACGGATTTTACCAAAAGAGCAAGAACCGATCAATCTTTAAGAGGCATAAAAAAGATTAGCAAGACAAACCTAGCAAGAGCAAATGAAATTGCGGATAATATCATAAAAAACACGTATAGAACATTGATGACAAGAGGTCAAAAAGGTTGTTATGTGTATTGCACAGATAAAAATTTATCTAATTATCTAAAACAAAGATTAAACCATATGGCTCCGAAAATTAATCGTAAGGAAGTTCAAAACCAATACCTAAAAGCAGCTGAAGAGTCTGAGAAATATAATGTTGATAAAAAATAAAAAGGTCGATGTTCAAAGTTTATTATTTCTGTAATAGATCGGCATGTTAAAGGATAGGAACCTCACATCACATATATACGATGAAAAAACAGCACTGCGTATTAGTGAAAATATTATTAAAAAGTATATTCCTGTAATGGAAGCGTTGATTATAAAAATTCAGGAATAGCAGTAGATAAAAAGCATATGAAAAACGATAAAGCATTATTTAGGAGGGAAAACATGGACTTTGAGAAAAAAGTTATTGAAATAATTAAAAAGCGCAAATCTATAAGAAGCTTTAGGGATGATCCAATACCGGATGAGGATTATAAGAAAATTGAAGCGTATTTACAAAATGAAGAAAATTTAGTTGGGCCTAGAGGTAAAAAAGGGAGATTTCAGATAGTGCCTGTTAATAGGGATACTACTGAAAATGGTGTGAAGATAGGAACGTATGGATTTATTAAAAATCCTAGAGCCTATATCGTAGGTATTATGGAAAATGATAAAGAAGCCCTAGTTGAATTTGGATATATATTTGAAAAACTCATTTTGTATTTAACGTATTTAAACATTGGCACATGCTGGCTAGGAGGTACCTTTAATAGAAATTCTTTTAAGGAGGAGATAGACCTTCAGGGAAACGAATTTATTCCATGTATAACGCCTATAGGATATTCAACAGAGAATAAGCGCATGATGGATAAAACGATTAGATTTTTTGCAGGCTCAGATAATAGAAAGCCGTGGAAGGACATGCTTTTTTTATCTGATTTTAATACGATGCTAACGAAAGAAAAAGCAAAGGATTTTGAAGCTCCCCTTGAAATGCTAAGGATGGCACCATCTGCCTCTAATAAACAGCCATGGAGGGTGCTAGTAGATGAGAATAAGGAGCGCATTCATTTTTATTTAGAACATACGCTTACGTATGGGGAAAAGTTAGGCTTTGAAATTCAAAGAATAGATATGGGGATAGCCATGCGCCACTTTGATTTAACATGTAAGCGTTTAAATATAAACGGACGATGGAAAACAAAAAAGCCTAAAGTCTCTGTACCGAATGAACAGTTTGAATATATCATAACTTGGGAAAAAAATTAACGATGTTATAAACATGCAAAAAAAAATGGAGATACAGAAAAAGCAATGTAAGCAATACAAAAACTGAGATTGTGTGACAGTGGAGTAGCTTTAAAAATGCAGAAGGAAAGACTTGAAAATGAATATTCCTCAAGGAAGAATATTTTGAACATCTGTCAAAACAATTAGACAGATTAGATTTTGTATACAGCATAGTTGTTCACGGCATACTAACTAAAACGATTATACCAAAACAAAAGGAGAAAAGCATATACCATGACAAGTAAAGAAGTAGTAATACAAACAGGATGGAACTTAGATAACAGTTACGCCCGTCTGCCAAAATCTTTTTTTGCTAACGTCAACCCAACGGCTGTACGTGCACCGAAGCTAACCATTCTTAATCAACCGTTAGCAACATCCCTAGGATTAAAAGTACAGGCGCTGCAAAGCAAAGATGGGGTAGATATGCTTGCTGGCAATAAGATTTCTGAAGGCGCTTTGCCTCTTGCTCAAGCTTATGCAGGGCATCAATTTGGACATTTTACCATGTTAGGGGACGGTCGGGCGATATTGCTTGGCGAACAGATTACACCCTCAGGTGAGCGGGTTGATATTCAGCTTAAGGGTTCAGGTGAAACGCCATACTCTCGCCGAGGTGATGGTCGAGCGACATTAGGACCGATGCTGCGTGAGTACATAATCAGCGAAGCAATGCATGCGCTTGGGATTGCTACTACTCGCAGCCTAGCGGTGGTAAACACTGGAGAGTCAGTAATTCGAGAAACCGAGCTGCCTGGTGCAATTCTAACGCGTGTGGCAGATAGTCATCTGCGTGTTGGCACTTTTCAATATGTTTCAAACTGTGGTGCTAGTGAAGAACTTAAAGTCTTAGCTGATTATACATTGCAAAGACATTTCAAAGACGCTGAGGATGCTAAGAACCCGTATCTTTTTCTACTGCATGAAGTAATCAAACGTCAGGCGCTGCTGATAGCTAAATGGCAACTAGTTGGCTTTATACACGGCGTGATGAACACAGACAACATGAGCATTAGCGGAGAAACCATCGATTATGGACCTTGCGCGTTTATGGATGCGTATGATCCTAAGACAGTATTTAGTTCCATTGACCGTGAAGGGCGCTATGCCTATGGGAATCAACCGTATATTGGTGGGTGGAATCTTGCCCGATTTGCTGAAACGCTATTGCCACTATTGCATGGCAATGAGGAAAAGGCTGTCCAAATGGCCCAAGAGGCGATTTCAGATTTTATGCCATTATATAAGTGTAATTGGCTTTTAGGAATGAGAGCAAAACTAGGAATATTTAACGAAGAGATGCAAGATGAGTCTTTTATTGAAGAACTTCTTAGTATCATGCAAACGTATGGTGCAGACTATACCAATACCTTTCGCGCATTAACTTTTGATACACGTGAAGATACGGCGTTGTTTGAAATTTCCGAATTTACGCAGTGGTATGAGCAGTGGCAAGAGAGGTTAGAAAGACAGCAACAATCCAAAGAAGCTGCGTATGATTTGATGCGAAAAAGCAATCCTGCGATAATTCCTCGGAACCATCGGGTAGAAGCTGCACTAGAAGCGGCAGTGGAACAAGGAGATTACAGTGTGATGGAGCAGCTACTTGATGTTCTTTCAAACCCTTACGCGCATTCCCTAAAGCAGGCTGATTACGCCACACTACCTGAGGCATCAACGAAGCCTTACCAAACTTTTTGTGGTACCTGATAAAGTGACTAGAGATGATAATGTAATATCGACTTTTATAAGGAGAACCCGTTATGCGGATTCTCCTTTAATTTTTCACTGTACAGCAGGTTAAAGGCCAAAGGTAACCCATATGCCTAAGACCTTTAGTCAGATCATTTTAGCGGTACAGGATGTTTGTAAAATACACTTGCGCTACGCATCAACATAATATATAATACAAGCATACAATACGAGTTAAATAATGACATTTTTTCTTTTGTTGTACCTTTAAAATTAGAAAATAGACAAGAACGAGGGATTTGAAATAGTTATGAAAAAATTAGTAATTGGAATATTAGCACATGTGGATGCGGGCAAGACAACATTATCAGAGAGTATGCTCTATCTAAGCGGTAGAATTCGAAAATTGGGGAGGGTGGACAAGAAAGATGCGTATTTGGATACCTATGAGCTAGAAAGGGAAAGGGGAATCACCATTTTTTCCAAACAGGCGATCTTTGAAGTAGATGAAACGCAGATAACCTTGCTAGATACCCCAGGGCACGTGGATTTTTCGGCTGAAATGGAGAGAACGCTTCAGGTGCTTGATTATGCAATCTTAGTTATAAGCGGTGCGGATGGCGTACAGGGGCATACCAAAACATTATGGCGACTGCTTGACATATATGAGATACCCATTTTTTTATTTATCAATAAGATGGATCAGCATGGGACCGATAACAAAAAGTTAATCAAAGAATTGAAAAAGCAATTAGATGATAAATGCATTGCATTTGGACAGGATGAGACAGCGGATTTTTATGACCAACTAGCGATGTGTGATGAAACAATGCTAGAAGAGTACCTAGAAAAAGGACATCTTGAAACCATACAGATAAAAAAAGCGATTATAGAGCGCAAAGTTTTTCCATGCTTTTTTGGTTCAGCTTTAAAGTTAGAAGGTGTTGAGCAATTTATGCAGGGGATTGTGAAGTATACCTGTATACCTTCCTATCCAGATGAATTTGGCGCAAAAATATTCAAGATTGCAAGAGACGAGGAGGGAATTCGTCTTACGCACATGAAACTTACAGGTGGAAGACTTAAGGTGAAAGATGTCTTAACCAATGGTATGTGGGAAGAGAAAGTCAATCAGCTTCGTATTTATTCTGGACAGAAATTTGAGCCAGTAAATGAGATAGAGGCAGGTTGTGTATGCGCTGTAATAGGACTTAGTCAAACTAGACCAGGAGAAGCTTTAGGGATAGAGGAAGTTTCAGATGCACCGATATTAGAACCCGTACTGTCCTATCAGATTATACTGCCAGAAGATTGTGACCCAAGAGTGATGATCCCTAAGCTGCGCCAGATTGAAGAAGAGGAGCCGGAACTTCATATTGTATGGGATGAAGAACTTCAGGAAATCCAGGCGCAGATTATGGGAGCGGTACAGATTGAAATTTTGCAGCGTCTTATACAAAGCCGTTTTGGTATCGAGGTGACATTTGATGCAGGAAAGATTGTATATAAAGAGACAATTGCCAATATAGTTGAAGGGGTAGGGCACTTTGAGCCATTGCGGCATTATGCGGAGGTACATCTATTGTTAGAGCCAGGGGAGCGGGGAAGCGGTCTTCAGTTTGCAACAGTTTGTAGTGAGGATGTACTAGGCAAAAGCTGGCAAAGGCTTATTTTGTCCCATCTGCAAGAAAAGAACCATAAAGGCGTTCTAACAGGGTCGGAGATTACAGATATGAAAATAACTTTAGTCTCAGGTCGAGCCCACAATAAGCATACAGAAGGCGGTGATTTCAGGGAAGCTACTTACCGTGCAGTACGCCAGGGATTAAAGGAGGCAGAATCTATATTGTTAGAGCCTTATTATGATTTTGAGTTAGAACTGCCTGAGAAAATGATAGGAAGAGCTATAACTGACATTGAAAAAGTGAATGGCACATGGAAAATAACGCAAACGAATGGTGCGATGACAATTCTTGAGGGGAGCGCTCCTGCTGTTAAGATGAGGAATTATCAGGAAGAGGTCGTCGCCTATACCAATGGTCACGGCAGACTATCCTACAGCCTGAAAGGATACGAGCCATGTCATAATGCAGAAAAGATTATAGAAGATATTGGATATAATTCCGAAAGAGATATAAAAAATCCAACAGCTTCTGTATTTTGTGCACAAGGCACAGGGTTTTTGGTGAATTGGGATGAAGTAAAGGACTATATGCATGTTGAAAGCTACCTTCAAAAAAAAGAAGATCTATCGGAAGAACCTCTTCTAGATCAAGTCTCATACAAAGAGGAAAGGTGGATTGATTTAGATGAGATTGATCAAATTATTAATAGGACATTCTATGCAAACCAAGGAAAGAAGTCTGCTTGGAAAAGACGCAAGACAGCGCGTGAAAGTTATTATCAATCGGATGTCGGTGTAAGCAGACAGCGAGAAATCAAAGAAGAGTATCTGCTTGTGGATGGCTATAATATTATCTTTTCATGGCCTGAACTGAAAGAGCTTGCAGATGACAATATGGATAGTGCCAAAATGAAGTTGCTTGATGTTTTAAGTAATTATCAGGGGATTCGAAAATGCAAGATTATCGTTGTATTTGATGCATATCGCGTTGAGGGACATCTTGAGGAAAAAATTCAATATCATAATATCCATATGTTATATACCAAGGAGGCACAAACGGCGGACCAATATATTGAAAAGTTTGCCTATGACAACCAGAAAAAATATAGTATAACGGTTGCAACATCAGACGGTTTGCAGCAGATTATTATCAGAGGGGCAGGATGTGCCTTGTTATCAGCTAGAGAATTGAAGGCTGAGATTGAAAGGACTAATGCAACAATAAAGCAGAAATATGAGGAAAAGCAGGGAGTAGATCGTAAGTATCTAGTAGATACCTTGTCTTTAGAAGCGAAACAGCAGATGGAAGCATTGATTAAAAAAGAAAATAATAAGTAAACAAATTATTCCTTTTTTCTTTATACACACTTGACATATTGGAATAGTGTGATATAATAATACTAAACCCCTCCCTATATGGGGTAGGTATAATCGAAAAAGAAAGGAGTATGAATATGACGCAAGCAAATAATAGTCAAAAAGTATCATTTAAGATTCGAGGTATGTCTTGTAGCGGTTGTGCTGCTAACGTACAAAAAAAGTTAAGTAACGTAGAGGGTATTATAAATGCAAATGTAAATATAGCAACTGAAAAGGGACAAGTAGAATATTATAGCAGTAAAATTAATGTGCCTGCTATTTTAAAAGCGGTTGAAGATGTAGGATATAAAGCAATATTAGAGGAAGAAAAAAAGATAGAAAAAGTCACTTTGAAAATAACCGGTATGAGTTGTACATCGTGTGCTAATAATGTAGAAAAAACGTTACGGAATATAGAGGGTATTATATCAGCGAATATAAACTTTGTAGTAGAAAAAGTGACGATTGAATATTACCCCCAAAAAGTCAGGTTACTAGATATGAAGAAAAAAATAGCTGACTTAGGATATGAGCTGGTTGTGGAAGAAAATAGTGAAGAACGTGTAGATGAGGATGAAATTAAAATTCAAAAGACTAAAAGAGCGATGATGATATCGCTTATCTTCTCAGGTGCTATCATGATACTTATGATAATTAATATGTTTGTAATGCGTATCCCAGGATATTTACCTATTACTGTAGTTCTCGGCTTCCCCATTATATTCGGAACTGGCTGGAAGGTGCATGTAGGAAGCTTTAAAGCACTGAAAAATAAAAGTCCTAATATGGATGTTTTAGTTACGCTTGGATCTTTGCCACCGTATTTAATTGGACTATTGGGGTTTTTCTTCCCAGTTCAGACTTTTATTGAAATGGCTGCAACCATTATGAGTTTTCATTTGATTGGTAAATATTTAGAAGTTCGAGCGAAGGGACGAGCTTCTCAAGCGATTAAAAAGCTCCTTGAAATGGGTGCTAAGACAGCAAAAGTGATTGTTGATGGAAAAGAAATAGAAATTCCTGTTAAGGACTTGCAAGTCGGCGATATTATGGTGATACGTCCCGGAGAAAAAATTCCTACAGATGGACTTGTAATAGATGGAAACAGTTTGATAGATGAGTCTATGGCGACAGGAGAATCTATGCCTGTAAAAAGAGAAAAGGGCCAAGAGGTAATTGGCGCTACGCTAAACAAACAAGGCTTAATAAAAGTACAAGTAACAAAAGTGGGGAAAGATACTTTCCTTTCTCAAGTAATTAAGATGGTAGAAGAATGCCAGGGCTCTAAAGTACCGATACAGGAGTTTGCAGACCGTATTACGGGATATTTTGTTCCAACCATCATCATTATTACAATTGCTACGTTTATTTCATTTAATTTATTTTCAGCGTTTCATTTAAGCATCATACGATGGGGAGCAACGTTTTTACCATGGGTAAATACGGATCTTTCAACACTTACATTAGCTTTCATTACAGCAACGGCGGTCTTAGTCATTTCCTGTCCTTGTGCATTAGGATTAGGAACACCAACTGCTTTAATGGTAGGTAGTGGGATAGGCGCAGAGAAAGGAATTTTGATTCGAAATGGTGAGGCTATACAAACGTTTAGAGATGTAAAAGCAATTGCCTTTGATAAAACAGGTACAATTACAAAAGGTAAACCAGAGGTAACGGATCTAGTCATCATAGCGGGTGAAAAAGAGAAAGAAGTTCTATACTTTGCAGGGACAATAGAAAATGCATCGGAACATCCACTAGCACATGCCATTGTAGAAAAAGCAAAAAATGAGAAGATTCGTTTAGGAGAAGTAGACGATTTTAATGCGCTCGTAGGTATGGGGGTTGTAGGAACGATAGATGGGGCAAAAGTACTTGTAGGGAATAGAAAATTGATGATGGAAAATAATATACCCTATGAAGCCTATGAAAAAGAATTAGTTAGATTAGAAGAAGAAGCAAAAACGGCAATGATGATTGTTAAAGAAAGTAAACTCATAGCGATTGTTGCAGTAGCAGATCCGATAAAGGAAGAGTCTGCAAGAGCCATAGCAGAGTTAGAAGCCATGGGTATTAAGACAGCGATGATTACAGGAGATAATAAAAGAACGGCTGGAGCGATAGGTAAAAAGGTAGGGATAAGTCATGTGATTTCAGAAGTATTGCCAGATGGTAAAGTAGAAGAAGTTGTAAGTCTTCAAAAACAATATGGTACAGTAGCGATGGTAGGGGATGGCATTAATGATGCGCCTGCATTAAAACAGTCAAATGTAGGAATTGCAATTGGTACAGGGACGGATATTGCCATTGAAGCTGCCGATGTTACGTTAGTAAGAGGGGAACTAACAGGTATTATATCTGCTATCAAATTATCTAGAGCAATCTTTAGAAAGATAAAAGAAAACTACTTTTGGGCGTGGATTTACAACGCAGTAGCAATTCCTGTAGCAATGTTTGGCTTATTACATCCAATGCTAGGTGCCGCTGCGATGGCTGTTAGTTCTTTAAATGTTGTTTATAATTCATTAAGATTAAAGAAGGTTAATATTGAACCTAATTTTAATACAAAATAGAGATAAAAAACCCAAGGCTAACAAAAAGGGGCTAACTTTTGAGTAGCCCCTTTATCATAAAGGTTATGGTTAATATGCGATGAAAAGGAGAGTGAAAGGAATGGAAAACACCGATCAACAAATACTCAATTTATTAAAGACATCTAAAGGGCAGATAGAAGGTATTATTAAGATGGTAGAGGACAACAGATATTGTATAGATGTATCAAAACAAATATTAGCTGTGCAAGCATTATTAAAAAAAACAAATTTAAAAATCATAGACAATCATATTAAAAATTGTGTTAAACGTGCCTTTGAAGAAGGGCATGGTGATGAAAAAGTAGATGAAATCATTAGCATTATTGATAAATATGCAAAGTGAAACGTTAGTCAAAAAAGAGAACAAATGCAATGAACTATTTATTCATTGAATTTGTTCTCTTTCTTCATCAAAGCAGCCCAGCCTACTTTATCGGTGCCATATTTTTCACGAATACTATCAATGGTTTTTTCTATTTTTTCTTCTTCATCGGGCACATAGGCTTGTGCGATTTCAAATAATGAAAGCTGAGCGATGTCACTGTCATCAAATCCTGTAAGGGTAATACCAATAAGCCTTATGGGGCGATAGGAGCACCAATTATTCGTTAGCAACATAGCCCCCGTTGCATAGATCGTTTTTGCAAGGTATGTCTTAGGGATGGTTGTTTGGCGCGTTATTGTCGTGAAATCAGTGTATTTGAGTGTAATCTGTACCGTCCTACCCTTCTTGTTATGTTTTCTAGCAATAGAGGAAACCTCATCGGAAAGACGCATAAGGATTAATTTTGCGTTATCAAGATCAGATAAATCCTCTGATAGCGTAACAGAGCGACCGATAGATTTGATATCATCCTCTGCACGAGGAATCACAGGCGCAGGGTCTATACCATTCGCGTGTAGATATATTTCATCACCACATTTTCCTAGTGCTTTTATAAGATGTTTTCTATCGTATTTTGCAAGCTGTTCGATGGTTTGTACACCTAAGTGATTTAGTTTCTCAGCAGTCTTGCTACCCACACCGTACATCGCTTTTACCGGTAGTGGCCAAAGTTTTGTAGCGATATCCTCTCTAAAAAGTGTAGTGATGCCAAGAGGTTTTTTCATATCTGCCGCCATTTTAGACAGGAATTTGTTTTCAGAAATGCCGATAGAGCACCACAATCCAAGGCTATCTTTTATTTCACACATAATACTTTTTGCGGTATCTTTCGCATTGCCAAAAAGCTTTTCAGTACCTGTCATATCAAGCCACGCTTCGTCAATACTATTTTGTTCTACTACGGGTGTATAGTTAGATAGTAACTGCATAACGGCTTTGGATTTTTCACTGTAAAAAGGGTGGTCAGGGGGTACCACTACCATATCAGCGCAGTGTTTTAACGCCTCATAAAGCGTCATAGCGGTTTTAACGCCAAAGGCACGGGCTTCATAATTAGCAGCCAAAATAATCCCTTTCCGCTTTTTAGGATCGCCTGCAACAGCAGCAGGTTTACCAATAAGCAACGGGTTTCTTGTCATTTCACAAGAGATATAAAAGGCATTCATATCCACTAAAAATATAATCTTTTGCATATCCTATCACTTCCAATGCTTAACGTATGTAGTGCGCTTGTATCTATTGTATCATAAATAGACTTCTTTTCAATAGCTTCAAAAACACATTGACAGCTTGTAAAAGCCGTGATAGAATTTTTGTATAAAATGCAGACCAAAACAAAGCAATTCATTGCAAATAAAGAGGATTGTATGCGGTGATTTTGGGAGGGATGAATATGACAACGCAATGGCATTATAGCGCGGTATCAAGAGAGTGTGCCGACGATTATGAGACAAATGTATTTAGTATCATTAGTAAAGTCAATGAAATGATGGAGATAAAAAATGCTAAGATGCATTTAATTGGCAGCAATCCAGTATCTGTCATGCATGATAACCACAAAAATCATGGCAGGTTTATGGTAAATGTTTTAAAGCTAAACGACTATCATTTGTTAGAAGAGACGATAAAGTGGGTAATAAATAGTTATAAGGCACGGGGATTTTCTTATCAATATTTTGATGAAGTATTAGAGACATGGATAGAGAGCATCGGTACGTATCTTCAGCCAAAATCGGTAGAACAGATTATACCTGTCTATGAAAATATGAAAAAGATCAAAACTGCCATAGAAAGCTTTAAAGATGATGCTCATCAAGAGGACAAGCATATCAATAGTAATATACAAGAAGCTTTTATAAATACTGTTTTAGCAGGAGATCATATTAGTATTTTAGAAATGGTAAAGCGAGAATTGTCTGATAGGGCATCCATTGAACATTTTTATATGCATATTATTCAGCCAACCATGTACGAAATTGGGATGAAATGGCAAAGAGGGGAAATTACCGTTGCACATGAGCATCTTGCAACTTCAATCGTGATGCGTACAATGGCGTTTATTTATGCCAATTATATCGCCGCTGATAGCACCAAAGGGAAGATTATTATCAGTGCTTCTCACAACGAATATCATGAAATAGGGGCAAGGATTGTAGCTGACTTTTTAGAATTAGATGGATTTAATGTAACTTATCTAGGAGCAAATCTGCCAAGTGAGGATCTAATCCAATTGCTTTTAGATGAAAAACCAGATATATTAGGATTATCTGTCACCATGCCATATAATCTTGATAAAATTGAACAACTACTTATTAAAATAAAAAAGATGCAGGAATTAAAACATCTTAAAATCATGTTAGGCGGTTATGTTTTTTCTTATGCAAAAGATACACATAAGTATATTAATGCAGATAAAATTGTATCAGATCCATACGATGCTTTGATAGCTGCAAATGAATGGTGGCGTAGTGATGAAGCTATTTGATGACAATGTTATCGAACTTTATATGCAAGCGTATGCGACTACACCCTTATTAGTGTTAGATAATAAGGGCGTTATACAAACATATAATGAATCTTTTCGAGAAAAATTTAAAATCATGGAAAAATTAATTGGAAAATCAATTGATACGATATTTTCCATTGTAGAAGAGCAATATAATACCAATACAAATGATGAATATAAAGAAATACAAGTCAAAAAATTTAGCTGTCATTGGTGCACTTCAAGCATATTAGACCTGCATCTTAAAGGATTGAAGTTTTCAAAAGAAGACGGCTGCGTTTTAATCTTTCAAGAGACGCAGTTAAGTGATATGGACATTGTAAGTAAGATATCCGCATTAAATGTAGAAATGTCGGATTTAACAAGAGAGTTAAGCAAGAAAAAGAAAGATCTTGAACGTGCAAATGCTGCTAAAAGCCAATTTCTTGCCAATATGAGTCACGAGATACGTACGCCTATGAACGGAATATTAGGATTTTTGCAGATTCTAGAGCATACTAATTTAGACAAGCAACAAATGTCATACATTGAAAACATCAAGTCATCAACGGATATTTTATTAACAGTTATTAATGATATCTTAGACGTGTCTAAAATCGAAGCAGGCAAACTTGAACTTGAAAAAGTGGTGTTTAACCTTAGAAATACTGTTGAATCAAGTATCACACCATTTATTGTGAAAGCACTTGAAAAAAGCGTTGATATCAATGTGCTTGTAAGACCAAAGGTGCCTGAATTTGTTGTGGGTGATTCTACGCGCTTAAAACAAGTGATTGCAAATCTTGTTAGTAATGCCGTAAAATTTACCGAAGAAGGTATCGTTTTTTTAGAAGTTAAGCTTTTAAAAGAGGATAGTCATTTGCATACACTATCAATAAGCGTAGAAGATACGGGAATTGGTATGTCAAAAGAAACGGTTAACAGGCTTTTTGATGCTTTTACACAGGCGGATGCTTCTTCTACAAGAAAGTTTGGGGGCACAGGACTTGGACTTTGCATATCTAAATCCATCGTAGAGATGATGGATGGTCAGATAACGCTAGAAAGTGAAGAAGGAAAAGGGACGAAATTTATTGTGACACTCTGTCTTCAAAAAGCGGATAATCAGGAGATGGGGTCACAAGAGCATTATAATCTTCTTAAAGGCAAAAGAATCATGATTGTAGATGATAATAAAATGAACAGACAAATTGCAAGGATATATCTTGAAGAAGTAGGATGTATGGTTCTTGAAGCAAGTAGTGCAGCAGATTCGATTAGTAAAATGGTAAAAGAAGAGGGACTCATTTATAATGCTGTTTTAATAGATTTTAGCATGCCCAATATGGATGGTTATGATTTGGCAGCTGCGCTAAAGGTAATACAATCTACCAAGCATATTCCACTTATTTTATTAAGTTCTATGGGAATAGTAGGGGGGCACGATCAGGCAAAAATCAATGGGTTTTGTGGGTATTTATCAAAGCCATATAGAAGAAAAGAATTGTTAGATACTGTGCTAGCAGCGATTGAGGGCAAAAAGTATAATAATTTAGAAGAACGGACAGCTGTTATGAAAACCATTCCATACAATAGAAAGAGGAGTAAAGAGGTTAAAATATTATTAGTTGAGGATAACGACATTAACAGAAAGTTTTTTGTAAAAATGTTAGAGATGATTGAGTTAACATGCGACGTATGTACGAATGGTGCAGAAGCGGTTAGAGCATTTAAAGAAAATACATATGATATTATTTTTATGGATTGTCAAATGCCTTTAATAGATGGTTATGAGGCGACAAAACAGATAAGGCTTTTAGAAGAAGGCGACAAGCGTACCACCGTCATAGCATTGACAGCGTATGCCATGAAAGAAGATGCTAAAAAATGTATGGATGCAGGTATGGATGACTATTTAAGTAAGCCAGTTAACTTTAACCAAGTAACAGAAATGATACAAAAGTATAGCATGGTAAAAGATCAAAGTAATTGTGAAATGTTTATAAAGCGATTAATTGATGAAGTTGGATTTGAAAAACAGGTAGCCCAGGAACTTATTGTAGAAAGCATGCCAGAAATACTAAAGCTATATAAAAGCATGGCGTGTTTTATGAAAAATAACCAAATCAATAAAGTAACAGAAAAGCTACACCAGTTAAGAGGTGCCTGCGGTAATCTTAGAATGCGGGAATTTGAAAATATTGTTATAAACGCTGAAGGGGCTGTAGAAAAAGAAGATATAGACGAGATAAATCATTATATAAAAGAGCTTGGGGCTGTGCTTAGAACATACGACCTGCCAATATAAGAACTGAGTCTATGTGAAATCTTCTTCTATCAAAATAGTAATCCCATTTTGATAGAGTAGCTGTGCAGTAATCTCATTTCCTTGCATCGCTAGCAGTTTCTGATTCGCACTATGCCGCCCATCGTATCTACAACAAACCCCACACAAACAAGCACTCACCAATATCACCATCTCCATCTTCTTCTTTTCTCACTTTCTGCTTTCCACTTTCCACTTTACATTTTCTCCCGACCAACTGACCAACTGTCTACTTCTCATTATATTTCTTTAATTTCACACTGTAAAGGGAATATTTAATAAAATTATGGTTGAAGCAAAGCACGATAAGTGCTATAATTTTAAAATACACAATAATAATAGTATCTTTGACAGAAAAGAGGAATGTGATGGAAAAAACTTCGACTACCAAACGTGTTATAACAAAAGAGATTTTTGATTGGGTAAAAGCGATTATTATTGCTGTTCTTATTGCACTGATAATACGCACTTTTATTTTTGTACCTTCCATCGTTCCGACAGGTTCCATGCATCCAACCATTTGTGTAAATGATGTGATTCTTGTATTTAAAGGCAGCTATTGGTTTAAATCAGTTGAAAGAGGCGATATTATTGTGTTTAAGTCGCCAGAAGACGAAGATATACATCTTGTAAAGCGAGTGGCTGCAATGGGTGGTGAAATGGTAAAAATAGAAGGTGGGCATCTTTATATTGATGGGATTAAGCAAAATGAACCTTACATATATGCACCGATGAGACAAGATTTTGGCCCTTATAAAGTGCCTAAAGATATGTATTTTGTAATGGGCGATAATCGTAATAATTCTCTTGATGCGCGCAATTGGGAACAAAAAGGAATTTCTAAAGATATATTAATAGGAAAAGCCGTATATCGCTTAGGAGGACTCAAATAAATAAAAACCTTTGACGTGTGTATAGAAAATGTTATAATAATATAGGTTAGTTAAAAAATATGACAAAAGTATACAAGAAATATAGGAGGCGGATGACGATGGATCTTAAATCAAAATTTAGACATGTAATGGATTTTCCGAAAGAGGGGATTGATTTTATTGATATTACGACAGTGCTTCAGGATAAAGATGCACTTAAGTATGCTATGGATGCACTCATTTCAAAAGTAAAAGAAGTAGAGTGTGATATGATTGTGGGACCTGAATCAAGAGGATTTATTTTTGGTGCATCGATTGCATACGCCCTACATAAAGGATTTGTACCCATCAGAAAGCAAGGAAAATTGCCGTATCAGACCATTGAAGCAGCGTATGAGTTAGAATATGGTAAAGATACCTTAGAGATGCATGTAGATGCCATTAAGCCAGGGCAAAAAGTAGTTATTGTAGATGATTTATTAGCAACAGGTGGAACGACCCGTTCTAATATTGAATTGGTTGAAAAAGTAGGGGGTGCAGTAACAGGTATTATATATTTAATAGAGCTAGAATTCTTGAAAGGAAGAGAAAAGCTACAAGGATATAATGTAGCTTCGATTGTAAAATTTTAATATAGGATGTGCTAATTTAAAATAGGTGCAAATGTAGTAAATAATCAAGGTGATGTGCAAAATGAATTTTTTGAAGTGGGGATAATAATGGATCAAGAATTTCAACGATTAATAGACAAAGTAAATAAATATAATCCGCAGTGTGATTGGGATATGCTAAGTAAAGCATATAAGATATCAAAAGAAGCGCATGAGGGTCAGCAGCGCAAATCGGGTGAGCCGTATATTATACATCCGTTAGAAGTGGCGCATTTTATTGCTGAGCTTGAATTAGATTGCGAATCACTCGTGGCAGCGATTTTACATGATACGGTTGAAGATACGTATTATACAGTAGAAGATATTCGCAAAATGTTTGGGAACCAAGTTGCTTTATTAGTAGATGGCGTAACAAAGCTAGGTAAGATTCCGTATACTTCTAAAGAAGAACAGCAGGTTGAGAATCTGCGAAAAATGTTTTTAGCAATGGCAAAAGATATACGTGTTATACTAATCAAACTAGCGGATAGATTGCACAATATGCGCACACTGCGGAGTATATCGGAAGAAAAACAACGATTGAAAGCTCGTGAAACACTTCAAGTATATGCACCGTTAGCGCATCGCCTAGGCATTTTTAAAATCAAATGGGAACTTGAAGACTTATCCCTTAGGTATATTGATCCAGTTGCATACTATGAAATTGTTGAAAGCATTAATTTAAAACGTAAAGAGAGAGAACAGTACCTAAACAATATTATGAATACCTTAAATCAACGGTTAAAAGAACTTAATATTTCAGGACATATCGAAGGAAGAGCTAAACATTTTTACAGCATATACCGAAAAATGTTTGCCCAGAATAAAAACATTGATGAAATTTATGACCTTTTTGCAGTAAGAGTCATTGTAGATAGTGTAAAAGACTGTTATGGGACTTTGGGTATGGTGCATGAATTATATAAACCTATTCCAGGTAGGTTTAAAGATTATGTTGCCATGCCAAAACCTAATATGTATCAGTCTATTCAATCTACCGTGATTGGGCCTAGTGGAAAACCATTTGAAATACAGATAAGAACATGGGAAATGCATCGCGTATCAGAATATGGGATAGCAGCGCATTGGAAGTATAAAGAAGGCAAGACGGGCACTTCTGATTTAGATTCAAAACTTGCATGGGTAAGACAATTGCTTGAAATTCAAAGAGATTTAACTGATGCAGAAGAATTTATGAAGACACTTAAGATTGACTTGTTTGCAGATGAAGTGTTTGTCTTTACTCCGAAAGGGGATGTAATTAATTTGCCCGCAGGGTCTACCCCAATTGATTTTGCATACTTTATTCATAGTGCAATAGGTAATCGAATGACAGGGGCTAAAGTAAATGGCAAAATTGTTACTATTGATTATGAACTTAAAAACGGTGATATTGTCGAAGTATTAACATCTGGAAATTCCCATGGACCTAGCAGGGATTGGCTTAAAATTGCTAAAACATCTCAAGCGCGCAATAAAATTAATAATTGGTTTAAAAAAGAAAAAAGAGATGAAAATATTGTTCATGGGAAAGAGTTGATTGAAAAAGAACTCAAAAGAACAGGTTTTACACATAGCCAGCTTTTCAAAGAAGAATGGATAGAGACGGCACTTAAAAAATATAGCTTTCATAGTGTAGAAGATTTATACGCGAGTGTAGGATATGGTGGTATTACCGCTACGAAAGTGGTAACAAGGTTACGAGATGAATATAATAAAACAGTAAAAGTAGAAGAAAAAGATCAAAAAATAAAAGAAATTGAACCTATACAACAAACCAGCAAAAAGAGAAAGCGAAATGCAAATAACGGCATTGTTGTAAAGGGCATTGAAAATTGTTTGGTGAGGTTATCAAGATGCTGTAATCCTGTGCCAGGGGATGATATTATTGGGTATATAACAAGAGGTAGAGGTGTCTCAGTGCATCGTGAAGACTGCCCGAATATCAAAGCTAACATGGATCAAGACGGGCAAACGCGTTTTATCGATGTAGCATGGGAGACTTTACACAATGCTTCCTATTTATCTGATATACAGATTGTAGCTAATGATCGCCGAGGATTATTAGGAGACTTGACCAATAGCATTTCAGATAGCAAGCTTGCCCTAAGAGGAATAAATACAAGAACAACAAAAGAAAATGTGGCGATTATTAATATAAAGCTGGAGATTACGGATACCGAACAGTTAACTAAAATTATTAAAAAGCTTCAGAAGATACCCAATGTTTTTGAAGTTCAAAGAAGTAGACAATAGGGAGGCAAAAAGTTTGAAAGTAGTGATACAAAGAGTCAGTCAATCTAGTGTGACAGTTGAAGATAAAGTTGTGGGTAGTATTGACAAGGGTCTTACCGTTTTACTAGGGGTAGGGCATGAAGATACAGGCGAAGATATTAACTATCTTGTAGATAAGATTTTAAATCTTCGTATATTTGAAGATGAGCAGGGTAAAATGAATTTGTCGTTAATGGATGTTGGCGGGCAATTACTTATTATTTCCCAATTTACCATATATGGTGACTGTAGAAAAGGTCGTAGACCTAGCTTTATAAATGCAGCACCACCGCAAAAAGCCAATGAGCTGTATTTGGCATTTGCACAAGCCTGCAAACAAAAAGGGGTAGAGAATGTCCAAACAGGTGAATTTGGTGCTCATATGAAAGTAAGTATTGTAAATGATGGACCGGTGACACTTTTATTAGACAGTCGAAAAAAATACTGAGGTGATAAAAATGATAGTGACATGTTTAGCAGTAGGAGATTTGCAAGCTAATTGTTATATAGTAGGAGACCCAGAGACAAAGGAAGTAGCCGTTATTGACCCAGGTGATGAAGGAGAGAGAATTTATAAGCACATTACACAAAATGGATTTAGCGTGAAATACATCCTGTTAACACATGGACATGCAGACCATATTAGTGGTGTCAAATATATAAAAGAGCGTACAAATGCATTGATAGCTATACATCAAAAAGAAAGTGAAGCACTGATAGACAGTAGAGAAAATCTCGCAGCGCTGATGGGAAGAGAGTGCATACAATCGCCAGCAGATGTACTGCTAGCAGATGAAGATACAATAGCTGTTGGGAAACATATGTTTGTAGTTTTATATACCCCTGGGCATACCCAAGGCGGTATATGTATACTTGTAGACGGTCATTTATTCTCAGGCGATACGCTCTTCTTAAAATCTATTGGCAGGACAGATTTGCCTGGGGGCGACTATGAAACACTTATACAGTCTATAAATACTAAAATACTGCCATTGCCAGAAGAGACAATTGTATACCCAGGACACGGTCCACAAACCACTGTGGCGGAAGAAAAAACAGGAAATCCATTTTTGCAAGGGTAAAGCCTGTAAAGGGTAGCGCGTTAGGAGACAAGAATATGAAAATAATTTTACAAAATCATAATTTTGTTTATGAAATGCAAACATTAGCAAGATTTTTTTTCCCAAAAGAAAAGATTGTATTTATAGACAATACAAATGCGATAGAAAATGATGAGCTGGTGGTATATAGTATATTAGATGAACAAAGAGAAGAAGTAAGCGTTAAAACGAATTTTATGCCCCAGCAGATACAAGGGTATGCAGCGCAGCGTGTTAACGATGAAGATAAGAAAGACCCAGAAGCATACCAAAAAGCAATAAAAGAGACGGCTAAGATGTCTTTTTACAAAGCAGCTACAAAAATGACAGGGACAGATTTGCCGTGGGGAATACTAACAGGGATTCGCCCAGTAAAAAAGGTAACTGCTTTTTTAGATAAAGGGTATACCGATGAGCAAATTACGTTAGTAATGAAAAATAAGTATTCAGCCAAGAAAGACAAGGTTCAACTGGCACTCGAAGTTGCCAAGCGTCAGCAAAAGATACTCAAAAAGGTATCTCCCATACATATAGGAATTTATATTGGTATTCCTTTTTGCCCAAGTAGGTGTGCTTATTGCTCTTTTATATCCACTTCATTTAAACGTGCTAAAATGATGGTTGAGCCTTATCTTGAAGCATTAATAGATGAAATTTGGTACACAAAAGAAATTATTGAGAAAATAGGATGGAAACCAAGCAGTATTTATATTGGTGGGGGCACGCCGACTTCACTAACTGCATCACAGTTAGACCAATTGCTAAAGGTAGTAGGCAAAGCGTTTGAGGTAGGAAATGAAATAGAGTTTACACTAGAGGCAGGAAGGCCAGATACCATTGATACGCATAAATTGGCGGTGATGAAGAAACATCATGTCAATCGTATTAGTATCAATCCACAGACCATGAACAGTCAAACACTTGAAAAAATAGGAAGGAATCATAGTCCGGATGAAGTGATAAAAGCATTTGAACTAGCAAGAAGTGAAGGGTTTGACCATATTAATGCGGATATTATCGCAGGGCTACCAGATGAAACATTTAGTATGTATGCACATACATTAGAAGAAGTTCAAAAACTAAAACCAGAGAGCATTACTGCGCATACCATGAGTATAAAGAGATCTGCGAAGTTACATGACCAAAAAGATATACTTTTGACGCAGCAAGCACAACAAGTAAATAAAATGGTTAATTACACTCAACAATTTATGAAACAGCATGCACTATATCCTTATTATATGTACAGGCAGAAAAATATGCTGGGTAACTTTGAAAATGTAGGCTATTGTAAAACTGGATTTGAAGGCTCTTATAATATTCAAATCATGGAAGAAAAGCATAGCATTATTGCGATGGGATGTGGTGGTGTAACAAAAATATTTAATGCGCATAATAATCAGATCAGTAGAATATTTAATGTAAAGGAAGTAAAAGATTATATCAGTCGAATAGAAGAAATGAAACAACGAAAAAATATGATTTACCAATATATAAAAGGGAGTGATTGATTTGCGTGAAAAGACAGCGGTAATCAACGTAAATGTAAATGGGGTTTGCAAAGAAGTTGAAAAAGGGATACCTTTGCTAAATTTATCTAAAATGTTTGAGCAAGATACTCAGCTGGATATTTTAGCAGCTAGAGTCAATAACAAAGTGCAAGATTTGCAAGAAGCATTAGAAGAAGACTGTAAAGTACAGTTTGTCGACATGACGTCTGAAGATGGTGTGCGTATTTATAAGCGAAGTTTGTTTTTTCTACTGATGAAGGCGGTAAAAACACTGTATCCGGAACGCAAATTAAATATTCGTCACTCACTAAGTAGAGGTACTTACTGTGAACTTTATGGTATAAGGCCGTTAGAGCAGGAAGAATTAAAAAAGATTGAAGAAAAAATGCAAGAAATTGTTTCAAACCAAATCCCGTTGTTGCGCCGTAAAGTCTCAGCACAAGAAGCACAAGAATTGTTTAAACAATCAGGAGAATTGGACAAAGTAAGCTTGCTAGAAAATTGGGGCAAAGAAGAATTTAATATCTATAGTCTAGGGGATATGGATAATTACTTGTATGGATATATGGTGCCACATACAGGATATTTAAAGAAATTTGAATTAAGATATTATCAAAAAGGCTTTATTCTAAGATATCCAGATAAGTATTCACCACATGAAATTCCAGCGTATGATGAAAATCCTAAATTATTTCAGGTTCTAGATGAATACAAAAAATGGGGTGAAATTTTAAGCGTTTCCAATGTAGGCGCATTAAACAAACTTATCTCTGAAGGAAAAGGTGGAGAGATTATACGTATCTCTGAAGCCTTACATGAAAAAAAGATTGCGTATATTGCAGATACGATACAAACAAAAGCAGACCAGTTAAAAGTTATTTTAATTTCTGGTCCTTCTTCTTCCGGCAAAACGACATTTGCACAACGATTAGCCGTTCATTTGCGTGTAAATGGTTTAAAACCTGTTATGATATCGTTAGATGATTACTTTGTAGAGCGCAAGCTTACACCTTTAGATGAAAATGGTGAGCCGGATTTTGAGGCAGTAGAAGCCATTGATATTGATTTGTTTAATCAGCATCTTCGGGAGCTTATTGAAGGTAAGGAAGTGGAGATTCCGATATTTAGTTTTCATACGGGAAAAAGAGAACCCAAAGGACGTCCGCTTCAGCTTATCAATGATGAAATCATGATTATTGAAGGAATTCATGGATTAAATGAACGCCTTACTTTTGCGATACCGCATAAACATAAATTTAAGATTTATGTAAGTGCGCTTATGCAGCTTAGTCGTGATAATTATAATCCAAATTCTACGACTGATACGCGCCTTATAAGGAGAATGGTAAGAGATAACCAGTTTCGATCTAATCCACCCATCGGAACGTTTAATATGTGGCCTTCGGTGAGAAGAGGAGAGACCAAAAATATATTCCCGTTCCAAGAACAAGCGGATGTAATGTTTAATTCGGCATTGATATATGAATTAGCGGTTTTAAAAGACCATGCGATTCCCTTATTAGAACAAATAGAAAGTGATGTAGAAGCGTACTCTGAGGCACGAAGACTCATTAGCTTTTTACGATTTTTTAAATCTCTCCCAAGCGATGAGATTCCTAATAATTCGATTATTAGAGAGTTTATTGGTGGGAACGTATTTTATTAATTGCATACATGGGAACATATTAAATCTTACTCAATAACAGGAATGTATTAAGAAAAGCAAGCCCAAGTCCTTTGCTAGCTTTATAATCCAAGCAAGGGCATGTTTAAATCATAATGCCTATGAAGAGCTTAATAAAATAAAGAGCCCGACACTTATTATAGGAGGGGACAGCGATTTAACCAACCTGTGCGGAATTCTCCCATCTTCTTAGGTGGGGGATGAATAGCACTTGCCGATAGGCAACAGATATGCTAAACTATAATCAGTAGTATATTCTGAAAGGTAGTGTTATTAA
>SKGK01000165.1 GCA_007117465.1 Clostridia bacterium
ATTCATTATAACGTTTCACTAAATCCTTAATTGCTACTACCATTAAAAAGCCCTCCTTATATTTTAAAATTCTGTGTTGTTTTTATTATACTCTATTTATACACTATCTTAAAGGTTGTTGGTAGTGATAAATATAATAAAAGGATATGACATTTGTCATATCCTTAATGCATAATCATAGGGTACGGTTCTGATGATTTCCTTTCATTGCCTCGTTTCATTACGCAATCATCAAAATCCGTCCCTAAGATTACTTCGCTACTTTATTAATCATGCCATATAATGGCTTGCATTTGCATATATGATTATGTTATTTAATAATCTATGCAATACCACTGCAATCTCTGCTCTTGTTGCAGTATATTTGGGGTTCACTCTTCCTGCTGAACCCTCAATGAGTCCCGCTTTTGTAAGGGTTGCTATAGCTTCTCTTGCATAATCGCTTATTAACTTTGTATCGTTATATTCATTTAAATACGTCTCATCTGCTTTTTCAAATTCTATCCCCGTTACTTTAATAGCCCGATCTATAATAACGATCATATCTTGTCTTGTTATATTTTCCTGAGGATAAAAAGCGCCTTCACTCCCCTTCGCTATGCCAAGTGCTTTTGCAATTCCTATAGACTTATAATAATAGGTGTTATTCTCTACATCTGAAAAGTTATCATCAAAAGCTACTTCTAAATTTAAAGCTCTGATAACCATGAGAATAAAATCTCCTCTTTTGGTATTGTGTCCAGGATTAAAAATGCCGTTACCATACCCTTTAACAATCTCGATTTCATGGAGCGCATCAATGGCCGATACAGCCCACGTATATTCCTTACCAATATCATGAAAAGCATTAGACTGACTTTTGGTAATGATAAGCGCTTCACTTTCATTATGAAGCCTATCAAGAGCCGTAACGGCATAAACGTATTTATCCGATCCTTTTATTGCTGGGTCTATAAACTGCTGTATCTCATTATGCTTTTTCCTTACAGTACCTACTAGCTTTTTAGCGCTTGCATCGGGAGTAATCTCTATCTTTTCTCCCATATTCATCCGGTAAATGGCATAGTAAGCTGTATTTGAATCATTATCAGCCCAAGACAGCTTTAAAGTAGCATCAACTGCATCTATCTTCCCTAGTGTAGGTGTATTAGGAGCTTGTCCTCCCTTCCAAGGCATAACTGGAACAAGTGCTTTTGTTGACCACAAATCATGCTTCATCGCATCTACTACTTGCTGTTTACCCAAATCATTAAAATTTCTAACCCTAAACATAATACTGCCCATGATTTCAGGCTTAACTATATTAAACTTAAGCTGACGCACAAACTCTGGCACAGCATTGTTTCCCATAAAATATTGATCCGCATCATCATTTACCTTATAAAGCGCATGTCCTAGATAAAGATGTACATCTTTTCCCTTGCAAATCTCTGACCACCAGCTAGCAACCTCACCATAAGGTGCCCGTGGGTTTCCAAAGCTAAAATAAACCTGCGGAGCAACATAGTCTATTAGCTCCTCCTCTACCCATTTTTTTGTATCAGCAAAGCAACTATCATAATTTGTAAAACTAGCACTTGTTTGTGAACCGCCAAGATGTCCATCTTTTTGATTACCCCATACACCTGCAGGACTTATCCCGAATTTTACCCAGGGTTTTTCTGATCTTATATTATCGGAGAGCTCACTTACAAGTAGATACGTATTATTTCTTCTCCAGTCCCCTATATTTGAAAACTCTCCGTTGTTATATTTTTCAAATGTATCTTGGTCTTTTAATTCTCCTTCATATCTTTCATAATAAAAGTAATCGTCAAAGTGTATGCCATCTACATCATATTTCTGTAATACCTCCATCACACGCTCTATTACCCATTGACGCGCCTGGGGAATTCCAGGGTCTAACACAAATCTGTTCCTAGCAGTTCTAATCCAGTCAGGATGCTGCTTAAAAACACTCTTTTCAATATTAAGTGATGCGATTGTATCATTGTTAGTATTTACTGATATTCTATAAGGATTAAACCATGCATGGATTTCAAGGTTTCTTTTATGCGCTTGTTCTATGGCAAATGCCAAAGGATCAAAGCCAGGATCCTTGCCAAATGTCCCTGTTAGGTAACGTGACCACGGTACAATATCAGACTTATAAAAAGCATCCCCCTCGGGGCTTACCTGAAAGAAAACCGCATTTAAATTGACTTTAACCGCCCTATCTAAAATGGCAATAATCTCCTCTTTGCTTTTTTGTATACGCTTTGCATCATCAACAATATTTCTTGTCTCTACCAAAGGCCAATCAAGATTTACAACGGTAGAAATCCAAGTTCCGCGAAGATGTCTTTTTGCAACCGGTGTTTCATTAGGTATATACGGCACATAAGGATCCCATGGTTTTACTTTTGCAAATCCCTCAATAGGTAAAACTAACAATATTAACATAATAACAATAGAAACAACATGAAACTTTCCGACCTTCTCTTTTATCAACATATTTATTCCCCCATATTTTTATATATAGGTTTATGTTAAGTTATTATGGTAATTTCGTCAAGTTGTAAATATTGTAAATACTAATATATTGTTATCCTTTTATTATACCAACCACCCACAGCATTTTTTCTCTATTACATCAAATGTAAAAAATAATGCAAACCCTATAAAACTTAACACCATAATACCCGCATACATTTCAATATAATTTACCCGCATCCATGCATCCATAATGAAAAAGCCCATCCCGTAGGTAGTCCCAAATGTTTCGGTGAAAAACAATACCGATATAGCGGTTGCCATTGCGATGCGTAAAGATGTAAATAGTTTTGGCAGACAAGCTGGCAGTACAATTTGAAGAATTATATCCTTATGCGTAGCCCCTACAGAAATAAGTGGCTCGTAGATTTCCTTTGCAATATCTTTCACCCCATCTCGCACCCCAATGATTACTTGAAACAGAATAATTAAAACAATCATCATTACTTTTGAAACTTCACCAAGTCCACATAATACCATTAAAATAGGTAATAGCGCAATTTTAGGGATGGGATACGTCATGTAAACAATAGGAGAGAAAAACTTGTCTAATATTTTAAAATATCCCATGCCTATTCCCATTGATACCCCTGTTATAATGGCAATGATAATACCTATCATCATTCTCCCTAAGCTATAAACACTGTGCACTACGAGGGTTGGATAAAAAATAACAAAAATTTTTTGTAGCACCGAAATAGGCGAAACGATAATCGTCATTTGTGTATATAAAGATATCATACCCCACAATAAAAACAAAATTGTTAAACTAAATAAGACATTTTGTATGTTGTATTGTTGTTTCACAATGACCATCCCTTTTTTATTTTTTCTCGCAATTGCCTTATAAAATCGTAATATTCTAGCTTTTTACGTATATTTTCTCTTCCGAACAAAGGATTATCAATCACTTCTAGCGTCCTACCCGGTGCTGCTGACAAGATTATGATTTTCTTTCCTAAATAAACAGCCTCTTCGATGCTATGCGTCACGATAAGCGCCGTTGTTTTTTTCTTCTTCCACAGCGCAAGAAATACTTCTTGCATTTCTTCTCTCGTCATGGCATCAAGAGAGGAAAACGGTTCATCCATTAGCAAAAGATTTGGTGCAAGTAAAAATGCTCTAGCAATAGCCACCCGTTGCCTTTGTCCACCACTTATCTGATGAGGAAACCTATTGGCTAAATGTGCAATACCTAGTTCTTCTAGCATTTTAATACCATGATGGCGCTTTACTTTTTTTTCTTTATCTTTAATATTCTTTAATAACATTACATCTTCACAAATCGTTTTCCAAGGCAAGAGTCCATGGTGCTGCGGTATAAATCCTATCCTATGCAGCTTAGCACTAGGAGGCTGTGCATTTATCATCACTTCTCCCTCATAAAAAGTGTGGATGCCTGCAAGTACTTTTAATAATGTTGTTTTACCACAACCTGATGGACCGATAATAGCAGCAATTTCCCCTGAGCCTATACTAAAAGAAACATCTTTTAAAACCCAAAGGTCAATATTATTAATCTGATACTGCGCCTGAAGATTGTTAATATAAAGCATTGCTCTACTCAATAAATTGGTCACTGACCAATGTGTGATACGTATATGTCTTTTTAATGAGTCCTTTTTCAGTTAGCCAAGAAATCACTTCATACACGTCTTGCTCTTCGGGCATAGCCGCAAGATGGTATTTAGGAAGAACCATATTATTTTTAATGCTTTTGGGAAATCCTCCACTTGTTATCAAAACATCTACATATTCCTCAATCGGTTCATCTTGAAGATAATCAATGGCTTTATTGTATGCACGATATATTGCTTTTATTTCTTCTTCTTTTGTTGAAATGGTCTCTTCTCTAAATATTAAAACACCAGGGTTAATCCCTAGCATATCTGAACTGCTTATAAGCTTTGCGCCATTTGCTATTGCAACAGCTGCTAATGGCTCTGGGAGAGTCGCTGCATCAATTTTGCCATACTGTAGCATTTCTAAACGGGCGGGGATATTGGGTATAGACACTTTATTGATCTCCTTTGCTGACAATCCTTCTTCTTCTAATATTCTATCGGTTGTATATTCAATAATTGTGTTAAGTGACATCCCAATATCTTTTTCTTTTAGCTCTTCTATACTAGATACCACTAAGTCTTTGGCTACTAAAAATTTATAACTTCCATTTGTCATGGAAGTAATGATAACGTCAAAACCATTTTCTTTTGCAAAACAAACGGCTAAAACATCCGAAATAGCACCATCTATATGATGGCTTTGCAGTGCACTGTCTCTATCAATAGGACTTTTAAAGTGATGTAGTTCTACACTGACTTTTTCCTCTTCAAAATACCCCATCTCCTTTGCAATAATTAAGGGAATAGAATCTACATCAGGTAAAATCCCTATCCGAAGTTCCTTGCTAGATTTTTGTGTGCATCCACCTGTTATAAATAAAAAAATAGCCATTAACATACAGACAATACATTTTTTCATGATATTGACCCCCATTTTTTATATAAATCATTCTCTATACCAATGCTTTGTAATATTCTGCCTACGATGCTATCCGTCTGATCCTCAATTGTATAAGGATGCTGATAAAAACTAGGTATAGGGGGTAATATAACTGCATTTTCTAGGCTTAAGGTAAGCATATTTTTTAAATGAATACTGTTTAGCGGCATCTCTCTAGGTACCACAACTAGCCTTCTTCTCTCTTTTAGACATACATCTGCGGCTCGCGTAAGCAGTGTATCTGATATCCCTGTAGACATTTTTCCGATCGTTGTCATGGTGCAGGGCGCTACTACCATAGCATCTATATCATAAGAACCACTAGCAATAGGTGCGAAAAAATTGTCATTTTCATATCTTGTGATAGAAGATTTTTCTTTACACATTATCTCTAAAAACCTATCCACCCCAATCCCTATCTCATATTCAAATACCTTACTGCCATTATCAGTAGCAACTAAACATACCTCCTGCCGTCTTTGTAGCAGTTCTTCTATCACTCTTTTACCATAAATACTTCCACTAGCACCCGTGATGCCAACAATATACCGACCCAACATATCACCCCTACCTCTATACTCCTATGCTTTAAAATATGCTATTTATTTTCAAATCATGCTTTTTATAACGTAATCTGCTACAGAAAATACTAAAAAAATTACACTAATCACTTGATTAATGCTATAAGAAGCTATTTTCATATTTCTTTTTTCATAAGGTGAAACCATGCAATGCTCTAAAATCATCAAAATAGCAATAACACCAACACCGATAATATATATCCAACCAAGCTGTAATAGATAATAAAGACTGCTTAAAAGGACAATCATCAGCATATGAAAAAAAGCTGACAATACTAAAGAAAGTTTCATCCCGAATACAGCTGGAATAGATAATAACCCCTCACGCCTATCAAAATCTATATCTTGCGTGGCATAAATAATATCAAAACCTGCTACCCATAAAGCAACCAAGGCGCCCAGTATGAGTGCTGGCCATTCAATGGTGCCGCGCACTGCTATCCAAGCTCCTACTGGCGCACCGCCACATGCAATACCTAGGACGATATGACACAGCCATGTAAACCTTTTCGTATATGAATAAAAAACAAATAGTAAAATGGCAAAAGGGAGGAGTATGACACAGAGAGGGTTAAGCATCCATGACGCTAACAACATTAGCGCAAAACAAAACACCGTAATGCCTACTACTTCTGCTCTTTTTATTAATCCTGCTGGCAGGTGCCTGTTTGCCGTCCTTGGATTTTTCTCGTCAATGTCTTTATCCGCTAGACGATTAAATGCGTTTGCACCATTTCTTGCCCCTATAAAAGCAAGCGTAATCCAAAAAAAGGTTTCTATAGCAGGAAGACCTTGTGCTGCCCATATCATCGAAACGAGGGCAAACGGCAGTGAAAATATGGTGTGTGAAAACATCACTACCTCTGCATACGTTTTTAATTTATGACAAACCATATTCTTTCCACCTTCCTGTCACTAATTCTTTTATCTCCTTTGACATTTTCACATCATCCGGCCATGCTCTTAGGTGCCCTTCACTCGCTATCTTTTTAGTTGCATCAATACCCATTTTATGTCCATAGCAAGGCAAGTCAGAAGCATGATCTAACGCATCTAACGGGCCTTCTACGATGACAATATCTCTTTTCGCATCTATATTGTTAAATACTTTCCATGCAACCGTAGAGATATCTTGTGGACTTATTTCTTGGTCTACTACAATAATCATTTTTGTATACATCATCTGCCCCATCCCCCAAAGTGCATGCATCACTTTCTTAGCATGTCCTGGGTAGCGTTTTTTGATAGAGACTATCACACAATTATGAAATACACCTTCTATCGGAAAATTCATATCTACAATTTCAGGTAATTGGAGCTGTAGTAGCGGTAAAAAAATGCGCTCGGTTGCTTTTCCCAAATAACAGTCCTCCATAGGTGGCTTTCCCACAACGGTAGCACAGTAAATTGGCCTTTCTTTTCTAGTCACTTTTTCTACATGAAAGACTGGATATCTGTCTTTTAATGAATAATAGCCTGTATGATCTCCAAAAGGACCTTCTTCTTTTAACTCACTCACATCTACATACCCTTCTAACACAAATTCTGCATGTGCGGGTACTTCTATTTCATTACTTATGCACCTTACCATTTCCACAGGTGATTTTCTAAGAAAGCCGGCAAAAATCATCTCATCTATCTCTTTTGGAAGCGGCGCAGTAGATGCATAAATGGTAGCAGGGTCAGCACCAATCG
>SKGK01000182.1 GCA_007117465.1 Clostridia bacterium
GCCATCATTCTATTCACAACTTGATAAACACAAGCAGTATATTTTAAAGTGTTGTTTTTTTGTTTTTGCCGTCAATGGACTATATGGTATGATTTTAGGATCTTTATTGCCACTGATTAGTGATGAATATGCACTTAATAACACCATAAGTGGTGCATTAATCTCTGCCCACCAAACAGGCAACTTAATAGCGGGCTTTATTGCAGGGGTGCTACCGCTTTATTTGGGTAGAAAAAAAGCTATCATGTTTTTATGTAGCTTTGTTATTGTAGGATTTCTAACGATGATTTTAACCGGCAATCCTGTTTTATTGATTTTAGGATTCTTGTTTACAGGGTTAAGTCGTGGAAGTATTTCTAATTTTAACAATACTGTTGTTAATGAAGTGTCCAATAGCAGTTCCGCTGCGCTTAATTTTTTGCATAGTATTTTTGCCGTTGGCGCTTTAGCTGCTCCTTTTTTAGTCATACTCTGCACATATATTGCTGGGGATATTGGATGGAAAATAGCTGCTGGGGTTATTATTATACTTGCAATGATTTGTATTTTTCTTTTTTCAAAAATGAAGATAGATAATACTGCTAAAAAGAAAGAGACTGTAAAAATCTCCTATGCTTTTTTAAAAAATAGATATTTTTGGATTAGTGCTGGCATCTTATTTTTCTATTTGTGCGCAGAAGCGACCATTAATGGATGGCTAGTGAAGTATTTCATAGATTCACATATCATGACGATAGCCTATGCTCAAATGCTTGCTTCTTTATTGTGGGTTGTTATTCTTGCAGGGAGACTAACTTGTGCCTTTTTAGGTGATAAAGTATCTAAAAAAACAATGCTCTTAACAACCGGTCTTGGGACAGCTGCTTTTTATATACTTCTGCTTTCTACACAAAACTTAACCATCATCACAATCTCCATCATGGGATTAGGTTTTTCAATGGCAGGCATTTATCCTACAACCGTTTCTACTATTGGTGATACCATTAAGTCTTACCCAATGGCGATGGGTGTATTGCTTATGTTAGGTGGTATTGGCGCTATCATTATGCCAATTATAACAGGAGCATTATCTGATGCTTTCGGCATATTTGCCGGCATGAGTGCGATTATTTTTGCCATTGCTTTAATGGTTCTTTGTGTATTTTTAAATATCATAAACAAAAAAGATACTACGAAAACTGCTATCATGTGTGAATAACCAAGGATATTTTAGATTAAACTGAAATGAGTATTTGAGAAAATAAAAAGAGCCCATGATGATCTTCTCTCGACCATCATGAACCCTAAGTTTTATATTATGGACTTTTATTTAGCCTTATGGCAAGTAAAAAATAGTTTTTTTAAATTTTCTATTTGCGCAGCGATAACACTTCTTTTTCATACTGTTTTACATCTTCAAGCCATGCTGCTGCCATTGGCACTCCTTGCTGTAAGCAGTAATAGTTCCATACTGCCTGCCATGGAAATGCTTTTAATTCTTCTAATAATGCCAATCTCGCTGTAAGGTTTCCTTCTAGTTCATATTGTTTTAAGGTCTTCGTTGGCTCAAGTAATGCCATTAAAAGCGCTTTAATCATATTGCGTGTTCCGACTACCCATGCACCAATACGATTAATGCTTGCATCGAAAAAGTCAAGTCCAATATGCACCTTATCTAAGAATTCATTCCTTACAATCTCTTGTGCAATTGCCTGTAGTTCATCATCTAATAAAACCACATGGTCACTGTCCCATCTTACCGGACGACTTACATGTAATAATAGCTCTTCTAAGTAAATCATACATGCAGAAATCTTATTAGAAATCACTTCAGTTGGATGGAAGTGCCCTGCATCTAGACATAAAAGGGTATTGTTCTTTACTGAATAGCCCATATAAAATTCATGCGACCCTACCACATAACTTTCTGAACCAATTCCAAAAAGCTTGCTTTCCACAGCATCTAAGTTATATTTGGAATCGATTTTATCAGCTAAAATCTGATCTAACGAATCTTTTAGCCTTTGTCTTGGTGCATATCTATCTACAGGAACATCTTTGTATCCATCTGGAATCCAAATATTTGTAACAGTTGGTGTTCCTAATTCTTTGCCAAAATATTCAGATACCTTCCTTGCACGCTTACAATGTTCAATCCAAAAGTCACGAATCTCTTTATTCGGATGACTAAGTGTAAACCCATCATCTGCTTTAGGGTGCGAAAAGAGCGTTGGATTAAAGTCAAGTCCTAATCCGTTTTCTTTTGCCCATTTTGCCCATTTTTCAAAATGTTTTGGCTCAATTTCATCGCGATCTACTTTCTGTCCATCATTTTCTAGATAAATTGCATGTAAATTTACACGATGTTTTCCTGGAATGAGTGAAAATGCTTTATCTAAATCGTCTCTTAGCTCATCAGCTGTTCTCGCTTTTCCTGGATAATTACCAGTTGCTTGGATTCCACCTGTTAAGCCGCTATCAGGATTTTCAAAACCGCCTACATCGTCACCTTGCCAGCAATGCATAGATATAGGTATACTTTTTAATTTTTCAAGTGCTTTATCGGTATCAATGCCCCACATTTGGTACTGCTCTTTTGCAATTTCATATGCTTTCATCACTTGATTTTCTGTTAAATTTTTCATTATACTCTCCCCCTATTTTACCATTTTTTTACGGTATTTTTCACTTTCCCAGTTTTTAATAAAATCAATTTGCTCTTCTGACATTGTCTTTAATTCAAGGTCACTATTTTTAATTTGACTTATTACATATACCACTGAAAGCATAGTCTCTTCCATAGTATGTGCCTGCGCTTTGTTAGTCTTATATACAATTTCACCTGTAGTGGGATTAATATTCATTTGATTACCCAAGCCACCTAATGAAACATTACCATATAGATACACTAGTTGGTCTGGACTTAGTGCCTGCTCAAAAAAATCGTTATCGATGTCACTCTTTTTAAAGAATTCAACTAAATAATCTGTCTTACTGACAAACGTATCTGACGCTGTTTCTTCTAATTTAACCTCTGGATAAGGTTCATTGATATTAAAGTGTTCTTTAATGGTATCATTTACTTCTTTATGCAGTGAAATACACGCACTACTATCCTCTTCGCTCACAATCAATCCATGATTTTCCATGAAAACAACTTTTGGAAAAAAGCCCTTTGTTTCAAGCGCTTTTTTTATTGCCTCTTGGATTTTAAGCGTTAGTGTAAATCCAGGATTGATATAAGGAATCCAAATGCACTCATAAGGCTTATCTTTAAAAATCTCTTTTACCAGCTCTTCACCATTTTGTATGCAGCATAAAATATTGGCATACACGGAGTGAGAATGAATCACACATTTTTTAAGCAATGAGTGAAACCCTGCTTCTACAGAAGGTCTTAATGTCTTAATTCCTTCCATCTCAATAATATTTTTTTGGACAAATGCCACACTTTCTTTCTCATAATCAATATCTGCGGCTAAATCTACTTGCTCATAATACTTTTTAATCTTTTGGTAGTCTACCACTACAAAACCTTCGGTTGGTGTGATTTGACTTAATTTACAGCCTGAAGCTTTTACTGCCATTAAATTTTCAGTTAACTTAACAGACGTATTGCCTCCGCCACCTTGCACATAATCGGGTTCATTTCCCACTGCTTGTGATATCTCTTGTAGTGCTTTCAAACTTTTATCATACATCGTTGTATCCTCCTAAAATTCAATCTATTTACTACTTAACAACATGGCTCCACAGGATATGCCATAGTTGTCATAAGCGTCATTTCCGCTTGTGTCGTATCCATTCTACTGTGCTGAACAACAATCGGACAGTCACTTTCAACTTTTAATGCATAGGGTACACCCACTGGCATTTTATTACCCTTTGCATCTTTTATTTGATCTAATCGGATATGATTCGTTCTTTTGGCCTTACATACTGCTGTAAAGTTTTCCATCGGATCTCTATCTTCAAAAAATACCTCAATAGTCATATTAGCATCGCTTTCACCTGTGTTTAACACACAAATCGCTTCATGACTAACAAAATCACCATTGCTTTTTTCTGGCAAATACCCATCTGGAATCAGCCAAACATTTTTCCCTATCGCACAACTCATTTTCATGTCCTCCTTCATTTGGTTTAGTATTTTTCTACTATTTCCTTAAATACTTTATACGCTTCATCCCACGCCTTTGTTTCGGTTGGCTCATATACCGTAGTAGGGAATGATGCTTTTATAATGCTTCTTGCCTGCTGTACATTTTTAATTTCACCCAGTGCCATCGCCTGTACTGCAATATTGCCGATAGAAGTCGCCTCTGTAGGCCCTGCTTCTACCTTGCGACCCGTAGCATTTGCGGTAAATTGACATAGCATTCTATCTTTAATACCGCCACCGACCATGTGGATGACATTTAATCTTTTCCCTAATATCTCTTCTAAACATTCTACTGTATGCCGATATTTTAATGCTAAACTTTCTGCAATGCACCGAACAATTTCTCCTTTGGTCTGTGGCACGCTCTGCCCTGTCTTTTCACAAAATGCGCGTATACGTGCTGGCATATCCCCAGGAGGTGCAAAAGAAATATCATCCGGGTCAATAAATGAAACAAATGGCCTTGCTTCTTTTGCCATATCTTCTAGGTCTTTAAAACTTAAGTCTTCTCCTTCTTTTTGCCACTGTCTTCTTGACTCTTGTACGAGCCAAAGCCCCATGATATTTTTCAAGAAACGTGTGGTTCCCTTTACACCGCCCTCATTGGTAAAGTTAAGTGCCAAGCTTTTTTCATTAATAATAGGTGCTTTGCTTTCAATACCCATAAGAGACCATGTTCCGCAGCTAATATACACAAAATCTTCCTCATTTTCTACAGGTACCGAAGCGACTGCACTGCCTGTGTCATGAGAAGCAACAGACACTACAGGAATAGGTGGTATCCCTAATTCTTCACAAATTGCTGGTGATAATTTACCAACTACTGTGCCTGCCTGTACAATATCCGTTAGTATCTCTGTAGGCATCTCAAGCTTTTCTAACATTTCAGTTGCCCATTTACCTTTAACGGGGTTATACATTTGCGTAGTTGACGCATTGGTCATTTCTGTTTTCTTTTCCCCCGTTAAGAAGTAATTAAACAAATCAGGCATCATAAGTAGTGTATTCGCTTTATCTAGTATAGCTACGTTATTCTCTTGCATGGAAAACAGCTGATATAGCGTATTAAACCAGATAAACTGAATCCCCGTATTTTCAAACACTTCTGCTTTAGGTACTTTTTCAAATACCTTTTCCATCATCCCTTCGGTACGCATATCCCGATAATGATAGGGATTGCCAAGTAGATTGCCTTGCTCATCTAAAAGCCCGAAATCCACCCCCCACGTATCAATACCAATCGCCGCAATATCAGTATGTCCACTATTGACACATTTTAAAATTCCTTGCTTAATTTCATGAAACAAACGAAGTACATCCCAATGCAAACTACCTGCAATACGCACCGGATCATTTGAAAATCGATGCATTTCTTCAAGCGTTATTTTCTCTCCGTCGAATTCTCCTAGCATTGCCCGCCCACTACTTGCCCCAAAGTCAAAGGCAAGTATTTTTAATTTTTTGTCCATAATCTCCCTCCTTGTAATTGTTATCGTTTTCATGTTATCGTTTTCATTTGTTTAAAAAATATATAGAAAACATTTGCATAAAAACATTTTCTATACGCTTATAACAACGGAAACAATTGAAACACAACGTTTCAACGAGGCGAGGAAATTCCCACCACTGAAAAGGCAAAATTCGTACTCTCTAATTGTAGAAGCAGAGGACATCTTTTAGCCTCGTTATACTTAATATATTCGATATAAAATCAAAAATTCCTGCTGAGAAAATAAATTTTAACATACTTTGTTTGATAAATTTATTTATATACAATTTTTTCCACTTGGGGCTTATCTCTATCCGTTGACCTTCTTACCATCAAATGCCCCGCTAGCATCACTTGTCTATTATTAGCTGTTGGGTGGTTAATCTTATGAATAAATATTTGCACTGCCGTTTGTGCCATTTGTGCAATGGGCTGCCGGTAGGTTGTAATTGGCGGGGTCATAAGCTTAGATATATAAATATCATCGTACCCTGCAACTGCTATATCCTCTGGCATGCTAAGACCCTGAGATTTTATAAAGTTCACAGCCCCTATCGCCATCAAATCAGTTGCAGAGACAATTGCTGTAGGCTTTACTTTAGCTTGCGTTAAAAAATACTTAGCAGCTGCATATCCACTTTCGATATGATAATTACCCTCGTATATCAATTCTTCATTTACTGGGAGTCGTGCCACTTGCATTGCATCTTTATACCCTTCATATCGATCATTGGCGACTTGATACCTTACAGGAGGTCTGATAAATGCAATGTTTTTATGCCCTTTGTCAATCATATGTTTTGTTACTTCTTTTATCCCGTTATATCCATCTGTGAATACTGCGTTTATTGATTGTTTGATATCAAAATGGTCTAAAAAGATAACTGGCATGGTCTTTGCAAGCTGTAAAAGGTAAGTAATCGTCTCTTTTTCCCCTTTATAAGAACAAACGATAATGCCATCTACATTACGATTGACAAGGTCTGTTATATAACTGTTTTCATCTTCTACCTCTTCTTGGGTAGAGATTGTCAGCATATGATAGCCTTCTTGTCTTACTGCATCTTCAATATATTTAAATAATTCGTGATAAAATGGGTTCATGTAATCAGGAACTAGAACACCTAGCGTCTTTGACTTTTTAGTTCTCATACCTTGCGCCATAATGCTTGGTGAATATTGTAGCGTATCTATAGCTTGCATGATTTTTTCTTTGGTTTTTATATTAACAGGCGCAGTGCCATTGAGCACTCTCGATACCGTTGTTACAGAGACCCCTGCTTGTTTTGCTACATCTTTTATGGTTGCCATGTGTACACCCTCTTGTTATTAAAATTATTATCATGAATCTGCTTTCTATGCATTATATCACGCTGCTTTTTCTGCGTCAATGTGTTTCCTTGAGCCGGGTGCATAAAATTTGTTTGAATAATATTCTGGAAGGAACGTTGTGGAAAGGATTAGAGCCTATTAACGCAGCGAAGGAGAAGCAGCATCTACTGTTTGAGCGTTAGCGAGTTTGATGCAGCCCGTAGCAAGTTTATAGGCTCTTAGCCTTGTAGAAAAGTGATTGGAATAATA
>SKGK01000023.1 GCA_007117465.1 Clostridia bacterium
AGGAATTTATAAAAATCCAGATTTTTGGAAATTCCTATGCTGGGGATTGCAAAGGGGATTCCCCTTGCTGGTTTAGAGGGGGTGCTCAGACTGCGATAGCAGTCGTCGAAGGGGGAAGTAACAAGAAAGGTCATGAGCGAAGCGAATTTTCTTGGGGTATTATGATAAAGATAAAATTCTTGTTTTTTAGAGAGGAGTAAGGTAAAGATGAATATTAAAGTAAGAGATATGATATTAACAGCATTATTTGCAGCATTAATGGTAGTGGGTGCAATGATAAGAATATTTTTTCCGTTTGTCCCACTTACATTTCAGCCGTTTTTTTGCGCATTTGCGGGGATATTATTAGGTGCAAAGTTAGGGTTAATGTCACAAGTTGTGTATATTGTTATTGGATTAATAGGCCTACCTGTATTTACACACGGTGGGGGGCCACAGTATATTTTTAACCCAACTTTTGGATATATAATGGGTTTTGCAGCGGGTGCATATGTAATTGGTAAAATCACAGAACAGTTTAAAGAAATTGATTTTAAGCGTGCACTTGTAGCAGTGTTAGCAGGATTAGCAGTGATTTATATGATTGGTGTTCCGTATTTATATTTTATCATGAATATATATTTAGATACACCAATGAGTGTATCAGATGCGATAACAGTTGGTTTTACAATATCTATTGTTAAAGATTTGGTGCTGTATGTGATTGTAGCAGCGGCTGCATGCAGGATTTTACCTGTGCTTAAAAAGGCTGGCTTAACACCAATAAAATGAGAATATGTTTCAAGGACCACTTAACAGACTATATAATATGACGTGAATGCGCCTTTTTTATTGCATAAGAGCGTATAAAATTTTTCTGTTAATTTAAGTTCTAAAAAGGACTTATAATAAGGCATACAGCGTTATGAAAAACAAAGGCAATAAAAAATAAGGGGAGCAGGGGGAAAATTCCCCGCTGGTTTCAGGGGGCTGCTCAGCCTACGATGAGTAATCTTAGGGACGTAGCCTGTGATTATGTAGCAGAAGATAGGAATATATAGTTTAAACTGACGCCGCCGTGGACATGCTACAGGATATGCTTCCATAAAACATTGTTATATGATATTATTTATATAGAGGAGCAATTCGACAGTTGGACAGTGAAAATAATGGTTAATGGTGCTATAATTTTCAAAAGTACTCATAAAGTTATAAAAGGTGGTGAAGACATTGAATTTTATTATGCGACATTTAAAATTATTATTAACGATATTATTAGTATTTATGCTTGTATCGGGCTTTACAATATGGAATGTAGGAAAAGAAAATACGGTTATTAAAACCAATTTTTTATTGGACACATTAATTACAGTGAAAGTAAGTGGTGATGATGCTCAGCAGGCGATACAGGCATCTATGGATAGAATAAGGGAAATTGAACAATTGATGAGTGCACATGAAGCAAAAAGCGAGATTGTAGCAGTCAATCAAAAAGCACATCTTGAGCCAGTAGAAGTAAGCGAGGAGACTTTTAAGGTAATGCGCCAAGGAATTTATTACGGACACATTACGCAGGGACATTTTGATATTACGATTAAGCCTATCATGAAGCTATGGCAATTTAATAGCAACAAACCTACTGTACCAGATCAAAAAAAGATTGATGAGGTATTAACGCAGATAGGATATGAGCATATATTTTTAGATGAAGCCAATAAAACAGTTACATTAGCACTTCCTAACATGGGTATTGATTTAGGCGGTATTGCAAAAGGCTATGCTGGAGATGAAGTTGTACGCATTTTAAATGAATATGGTATTGACAGCGCCTATGCAGATTTAGGAGGAGATATTGTTGTTGTAGGGCAAAGAAAGAAGGAGCAAAATTTATGGCAGTCCTTACGTGCTAAAATGAGCAAAGGGCAGACAGTGGTAGAAGCACAAGACTGGCGCATAGGTATTCAAGATCCTCTAAGGGGTCGAGGACTACATATGGGTGTAGTACAGGTATCAGATGCATCAGTGGTTACATCAGGACCATATGAAAGGAATTTTGAATATGCTGGTAAAGCATATCATCATATTGTAAATCCATATACAGGCTATCCTGTAAAAAATGGACTCATTAGCGTTACCATTGTTGCGAAAAAGTGTATGGATGCAGATGCGCTTTCTACAGGGGTTTTTGTAATGGGTGAGCAAAGCGGCCTTGCACTTATTGAGACATTGCCAGAGGTTGAGGCAATTACCATTAATGATAATAAGGAAGTGCGCATAACAAGTGGATTAAGAGGAAAATTTACAATATCAAATGATCAGTACCGACTTTTAAAACAGTAGATTTAATGTTACCACTGAGTGCGGAAGATTTAATAGTAAAGTGAAGGTGTATTATGAAGTGGTTAGAAAACTATCCTGATATTCATAATGAAATGAAAAATATTGAAAAGAGAATGTATAGTAGTATAAAGTCGAGACAACCATTCGTTGAGAAGACAATAAGTGAATTAATTGATGCAGGGGGAAAAAGGCTTCGGCCTCTTTTATTGGTGCTTGCCGCTAAAAATGGTGCGTATGAAGAGCGCATCGTTGTTCCGTTAGCAGCTGCGATAGAAATCGTACACATGGCAACATTAGTCCATGATGACATTATTGATGAATCACATTTAAGAAGAGGCGTTGACACTGTACAGGCAAAGTGGGGTAAAGAAGTTGCGGTGTTTACAGGAGACTACCTGTTGTGCAAAGCATTTATGCTGATGCCTAAAAATTATGACAGTAAAAAAATGAGCAGCTTTATTTGCGCTATAAAAACCATTTGTGAAGGAGAGATGGTGCAATATACCTCGCGATATAAAGCAGCGTCAAATATTCGTAGATACTTAAAAAGAACTAGGGCTAAAACGGCGGTATTATTTGCACTTAGTGGGCGCATTGGGGCACAAGAAGCGGGTAGTAGTAAAAAGGTAGTGAGTGCATTTTCAAAGTTTGGGATGCACATGGGGATGGCGTTTCAAATTACAGATGACATTTTGGATTTCACTGGAAAAACAAATGATGCTGGCAAGCCAGTTGCACGTGATTTTATACAGGGCATTTATACATTGCCAATTGTATATGCAATGCAAGATAGACAATATGCTCAGACACTTAAACATCTTATGACAAAACAATCGTATACAGAAGAGGACATGCGAAAGGTTGCAGATATTGCGTTTGAGTCAGGAGGCATAGCGTTTTCAAAACAACTAGCAGATAAATATATAAAAAAAGCAGCTAAGCAGCTTAAATATGTTTCGCATGATATGAGCAAAGCGCTTATGAGAGAACTATTAGACATACTTATTGACCGCAAGAGATAAAAAGATTAACAAAATTTTAATTGATTATTTTATGAAAAAAGTGTACAATAAATCGGGTGCTATTTTAGCCGCCATTATTATAGATAGAAAAACATGAAAAACGGAAGGAAGTTTTTATGAATCAGAAACAAAAAATTATTAATTTAGCAGTGATTGCACATGTAGACGCGGGTAAATCCACCTTAGTAGATGCTTTTTTAAATCAAAGTGGTGTTTTTAGAAGTAATGAGCAAGTCGTTGATTGTGTAATGGATAGTAATGATTTAGAGCGGGAGAGAGGTATTACGATTTATTCTAAAAACTGCTCTATTCAGTATAACGGTATGAAAATCAATATTGTAGATACACCAGGACATGCTGATTTTTCATCGGAAGTAGAGAGAATTATAAAGACCGTTGATACCGTTATTTTGCTTGTAGATGCAAGTGAAGGACCAATGCCACAGACACGATTTGTACTACAAAAGTCACTAGAATTAGGTCTAAGGCCGATTTTATTTATTAATAAGATTGACAAACAAGACCAGCGTGCACAAGAAGTAGTAAATGAAGTGTTTGACTTATTTGCAGATTTAGATGCGACAGATGAACAGCTAGAATTTTCAGTCGTATACGGTATTGCCAAAGAAGGTATTGCAAAAAAAGAATTAGAAGATGAGAGTTCAAATTTAACGCCATTATTCGATACCATTATCGAAAACACAAAAATATACCCTGATCTTGATGAATCACCATTGCAGATGCAAATCAGCGCCCTTGCCTATGACGATTATATTGGTAGATTAGGCATAGGTAGGGTTTATAAAGGGATTATAAAAGAAGGACAAATTGTATCGATTTCTAAACGTGATGGTAGTGTGGTAAAAGGAAAAATTTCTAAGCTTTTTGCATATGAAGGACTAAAACAGGTCAATGTAGAGTCCGCAGGGAGTGGAGATATTGCAGTTGTCGCAGGTATGCCAGAGATATCTATTGGCGAGACGTTAGGCCCTGAGGAGGGTGTAGAACCAATGCCAATGATTCGTATTGAAGAACCGACGCTCTCTATGAATTTTTTAGTCAATGATTCTCCTTTTAGCGGAAAGAGTGGAAAGTTTGTTACAACCAGACATATTAAAGCGAGACTAGAAAAAGAGTTAGAGGTCAATGTAGGACTTAGAGTAGAGCCTTTAGATACTACCGATGGATATAAAGTATCAGGGCGTGGCGAGCTGCATTTATCTATTTTACTTGAGAACATGCGCAGAGAAGGATATGAAGTTGCTGTATCAAAGCCAGAAGTTCTTATGAAGCAACAAGAGGGCACATGTCTAGAACCAGTAGAGAAAGTAAATGTAAATGTGCCAGATGAATATGCAGGAACGGTGATTTCAAAGTTGAATCTAAGAAAAGGTGTCATGCAAGGCATGATATCTGAAAATGGGTATACCAAAATTGAGTATCTTGCACCTACAAGAGGACTACTTGGTTTTCGTAGTGAATTTATTAACGATACAAGAGGGGAAGGCACGATAGTACGATGCTTTGAGGGATTTGAAACGTATAAAGGGGAGCTTCCTGGAAGGGCAAACGGGGTATTAGTTTCACAAAGCACGGGTACATCGATGGCATATTCTTTGTATAGCTTAAGTGATAGGGGTACAATGTTTATTGAACCAAGTACGGAAGTATATGAAGGAATGATTGTTGGGATGTGTAATCGCAAAGAAGATATTGCGGTTAATCCTTTGCGTAACAAAAAGCTTACCAATGTGCGCGCATCTGGCTCAGATGATGCCATTAAGCTTTCGACACCGCGCACATTTACCCTAGAAGAAGCGTTAGAGTTTATTACAGAAGATGAGTTAGTAGAGATTACACCAGAGGCCATAAGGATTCGTAAGAAAATATTAAATGAAACAGAGAGAATGAGACAAAATCGTAGAAAATAGCCATTATTGTTTTTCAATTAAGTGTTTCCAATATCTTTGGGGCATAAATTGCCGTTGAAGCTTAGCATTTTGCTTGGCTTCAATGGCAATGCTATTAAAATACGTTTTCCACATTTCTTGAAACATCTTTTCGTGGGAAATATCATGTATAGGCTGATAGGCCATCATATCTGAAATAATCCACGCTTTTGTATCCTTTTTATAGATAGCGCCAATATTTCTTTTCATGTCATGAATAATCCAATTCTGGTCAGAGAGGCGTTTAGTAAAGTGGGGAGCAATGAGTGCGGTTATGTTATAGTCTGGTTCGAAAGATGCATAATAATTGTCAGTACCTACCTGCCGAAAGCGCAACAAGCCAAGCATACGGTGACGTTCAAACCCCACTTTTCTACTTATATCATGCACGCAGCGTACGTTTTCATCGATTAAATAGCGGTCGATGTCTTTGCCCACTTTAAAGCCCAATCTTAGGTAGTGATAGAGGGTGGTGCTAATATCTTGTTTTTCAGATAAGAAAGCATAATATGTATGGCGGAGTGCGTAGGATGAAATTTTTTTCAAAATCGCATGGTATACTTTATCTGCTTTTTGCTCACAAGTAACAATCTGTATATTCTCACAAAGCAGTTGCTGTTGTACATAGCGGTCAGGTAAAATATGCTCAGGGGGTTTGTCGGAATAATATGATTCATAAATTGCTGTTAAAAGTCCTTCAAAAGAACTATCGTAGATATAGTTTACCACTTTGTATTCACCTCATCATGATATATTTTGCGGTGTTTGTCGCATGCACGTATAGATACTTAACTGCTCTCCGGTGGCGAGGTGCCCACTGCTACACATATTTTCATAGGTAATACATTCACGTATAAGACTTTCATTTAAATCAACTTTACCATAATACTTGCCTTTACAAGTGATAAAATACTGTGCGCGTTTAAGGACTACACGCATTTTTTTTAGATGTTCATAAGTAAGGGACTGCACTTTGCGCGCGGAAAGAATTTTTTTAGCAGACGTTACCCCGATGCCAGGAACGCGTAGAAGCGTTTCGTACTCAGCGGTATTTACTTCTACAGGGAAGCTCTCAAGATGCCGAAGTGCCCAATCGCATTTAGGATCTAAATTGACATCAAAATTTGGATTTTTATCATCTAGCAGTTCACTCGAACGAAAGTGATAAAAACGCAGTAACCAATCTGCTTGGTATAGCCGATGTTCACGTAGTCTAGGTGGGGTAGTAAAAATACTCGGTAGGTTAGGGTGCTCGACGGCTGGGATATATCCTGAATAATATACCCGCTTCATTTCAAAGCGCTTATAAAGATTTTCAGATAATGTTAATATATTTAAATCAGGTTCAGGAGTAGCACCTACGATTAATTGTGTCGTTTGACCTGCGGGTACAAAGGCAGGCGCTTTTTTAAAGTGTTTGCGGTTTTCCTTGGCTTCTGTAATACTAGACTGCAAAAATCCCATGGAGCCGACAATATGTTCTTTTTTCTTTTGAGGGGCTAATAATTGCAGGCTATTATTAGAAGGGAGTTCAATATTAATGCTCATGCGATCGACATACAGACCTGCTAGTTTGATAAGCGAAGCATTGGCACCAGGAATGCCTTTCATATGGATATAGCCATTAAAGCGGTGTGTTTCACGCAGTAGCTTTACAGCACCAATCATAAGTTCCATCGTATAATCCGGGCTTTTATATACTGCAGAGCTTAAAAATAGTCCTTCTATGTAGTTGCGTCTGTAAAAAGAAATAGTAAGCATAGCGACTTCTTCAGGAGTAAAAGTAGCCCGCGGTACATCGCTAGTAATCTTATTAACACAGTAGGCGCAATTATAGATGCATTCATTGGTAAATAATATTTTAAGCAGTGAAATGCATCTGCCATCATCTGCCCAACTATGACAAATACCCGCAAGATGGGCATTGCCGATACCATCTGGAGTGTTAGCGCGCGAACTTCCACTAGAAGAACACGAAACATCGTATTTTGCAGCATCTGCTAAAATTTTAAGTTTTATCATGGTTTCCATATGTATCACATCCGCCTTCCAACTTTCATAAACCAATTTTATCACATCTTTTCTAAAAATGCAAACATTAGTTCTAAAAAAGTTTGTAAAAAAATTGTTATACTTATTGCAAATAAACATGCTTTTATGATACTATATGAGAAGTGTAGAGGGATAAAAAGTGTAAAAAAGGAGCGTATAAATCATGTATGATATTATTATTATTGGTGCAGGTGCAGCAGGACTAACCGCAGGGATTTATGCTGGAAGAGGCGGGATGAAGACATTAATTATTGAAAAAACGTTTGCGGGTGGTCAGGCAGCAACGACATATGAAGTGGATAATTACCCTGGGTTTGATGAGACGGTGAGCGGTGCAGAACTTGCAATGAAATTTGAAAAACATGCTAAAAAATTCGGAGCAAAAATCATATCAGAAGATGTAAAGGAGATTGATGTAGACGCTAAAGTGAAGAAAGTGATTACATCAAAAGGTAGCTATGAAAGCAAGACGTTAATCCTAGCATTAGGTGCTACCCCAAGAGAACTTGGACTTGCGAATGAAAAAAAATTACGTGGCATGGGCGTATCGTATTGTGCGACATGCGATGGCGCTTTTTATCGCGACCGTGTAACAGCGGTAGTAGGTGGTGGAGACACAGCAGTAGAGGATGCGCTTTTTCTAAGCAGATTCTGCCCAAAAGTCTACGTCATTCATCGCAGAGATGAGCTAAGAGCGGCACAAGTTTTGCAAGAAGCAGCATTTAAAAATGATAAGATTGAATTTATATGGGATAGTGTGGTAGAAGAGATTATCGGCAAAGACGGCGTGGAAGCTATTCGAATAAAAAATGTCAAAGATAATAGTGAAAAAACGTTAAGTGTAGAAGGTATCTTTGTTGCTGTTGGTATTGTGCCACATACTGATTTGGTAAAGGGAAAAATAGCCCTGAGTGAGCAGGGATATGTTGAGACAGATGATACCATGCAGACTAGCAAACCAGGTGTTTTTGCCGCTGGAGACTGCAGGGAGAAAATATTAAGACAAGTAATTACAGCAGCTTCAGATGGTGCAACTGCTGCATATGCCACTGAAAGATATATTAATGAAAATGGGGTATAGGGGAAAACAATACCTTAGTGTACTTAAATATAAAGACTGAAATTCTGTGGAGGATAAAAATTTGATACTAATTAAAAACGCAAGAATAATTACAATGGAAACACAAGATTATGAAAATGGATATGTACTTATAGAAGAAGGAAAGATCAAGGCAGTAGATGACATGGAGGATTTGAAGGCAGATATGTCTTGTATCAGTACAGTCATTGATGCAGAAGGTGGCTATGTGATTCCTGGAATGATTGATGCGCATTGCCATGTAGGGATGTGGGAAGATTCTATGGGATTTGAAGGCGATGATGGTAACGAAGATACAGACCCTGCGACCCCACATTTGCGTGCGATTGATGCGATAAATCCGCTTGACAGATCTTTTGAAGAGGCACGTAGTGCTGGCGTAACGACAGTTGTAACAGGGCCTGGTAGCGCCAATGTTATCGGTGGACAGTTTGCTGCCATTAAGACGTATGGCAAAAGAATTGATACCATGATTTTAAAAGCGCCTGTTGCCATAAAAGTGGCTTTTGGGGAGAATCCTAAGACGGTGTATCATCAAAAGAATCAGTCGCCTGTGACGCGCATGGCAACTGCGGCAATCCTAAGAGAGTACCTCATACGTGCAAAAGAATATAAACAAGATTGGGATGAGTATAATGCTGACACGGAAGAAAATGATAGACCTGAATTTGATTTTAAGATGGATAGTTTATTAAAAGTATTAAATAAAGAAATTCCTCTAAAAGCACATGCCCATAGAGCAGATGATATTTTTACGGCTATTCGCATTGCCAAAGAGTTTGATGTGAATATTACGCTTGAACACTGCACAGAAGGACATTTGATTGCAAAAGAGCTAAAAGCTGAAAATGCAGCCGTGATGGTAGGACCTTCACTATCAGATCGTTCTAAAATTGAGCTTCGTAACTTGACATTTAAGACTCCGGGTATTTTGTCAAAAGCAGGCCTTGAAGTAGCGATTATAACAGATCATCCCGTAACACCTATACAGTATCTGCCCCTTTGTGCAGGCTTAGCAGTGCGTGAAGGGATGGATGAGACACAGGCGTTAAAGGCCATTACCATTTATGCAGCGAAGCATTGTGGGATAGCGGACAGAGTCGGGTCACTAAAGCTAGGAAAAGATGCAGATGTCGTCATTTTTGATGGACATCCACTTGGTTTTTCAAGCAAGGTAAAGCAGGTTTTAATTGATGGAAAAATGGTGTAGGTGAGTAAATTTGGAAAATAAAAATACAGATTTTTTGTGAGGTATAATAAATGCATAAAATATTAGAGATATTAGCACTGCTTCCTGAGGAATTGATGATTTTGAGCGTAGCGGCGCTGCCTGTTTTAGAACTTAGGGCATCTATTCCCTTAGGACTTTTAGGACTATCAATGGATTGGAAAATGGTATATGTATTAAGTGTTATTGGTAATTTGATTCCAGTACCCTTTATCATCTTTTTTCTAAGACCTGTATTTGGGATTTTGAGAAAGACAAGGCTTTTTAAAGGATTTATTGAGTGGCTTGAAACAAGAACCATGAAAAAAGCAGAGACAGTACAAAAATATAGCGCAATCGGGCTTTTTATTATTGTAACCATTCCGCTGCCAGGAACAGGTGCATGGACAGGTTCTATGGTAGCAGCATTACTTGATTTGCGTATGAAATATGCCTTGCCCTCAATTGTGTCAGGGGTGCTTTTTGCAGGGGTGTTAGTGTTATCAGGGATACTAATTTTTCAGCAATAACCCACTCTAAAATTGTTACAGCTCAGAGGCATATGGGTTGTCTACAGGCTAATCCGTCGGCATCAATTCCATCCATCCCATATACCTCTGACCTGTAACCTAAAATTTTGCACTGAAAAATGAAAGTTCAAATAAATGTTGACTTTTGATGATAAATGTGATATATTTTCACCGTCAAACAAAGTAATAACCTTATCAAGAGAGGTGGAGGGACGAGGCCCTATGAAGCCCGGCAACCGGCAGCAACATGCTGTGACGGTGCCAATTCCTGCAGAAGAGATTCTGAGAGATGAGGAGAGCGACAAGGTGTAATACCCTCTCTTTCATTTGAAGGAGGGGTTTTTGTTTTTTTAACATAAAATTGGGTATTAATAAGTATAGAATTGCCCATATTCAAAAATGTATAAAGAGCGATAGAAAGGAGAAAAAAATGACAAAAAGACTATTTACATCTGAGTCTGTAACGGAAGGACATCCAGATAAGATTTGCGACCAAATTTCTGATGCAGTATTAGATGCTATATTTACGGAAGATCCACAAGCGCGGGTAGCATGTGAAACATCTGTAACAACAGGCTTAGTTTTGGTAGCGGGTGAGATTACGACGAGGTGTTATATTGATATCCCTAAGATTGTACGGAAGACAATTTTAGATATTGGGTATGACCGCGCAAAATATGGTTTTGACGGAGATACCTGTGCAGTACTAACTTCTATCGATGAACAATCACTAGATATTGCATTAGGTGTAGACAAAGCCTTAGAAGCGAAAAGTGGTGAAATGAGCGAAGAAGAAATCCAGGCAACAGGTGCAGGAGACCAAGGTATGATGTTTGGATTTGCATGTGATGAGACGCCTGAATTAATGCCAATGCCAATTGCACTAGCACATGCGGTGACGCGTAAACTGTCAGAAGTGAGAAAAAGTGGACTTATTTCATATCTTAGACCAGATGGCAAATCACAAATCACAGTAGAATATGACGGGGACAAGCCTGTTAGAGTAGATACTGTAGTTGTATCTACACAGCATGGTGCTGAGGTAGACGGCGAAACAATACGAAAAGATATTGTCGAGCATGTTATTAAACCTACGATACCAGAGCAGTTAATTGATGAAAACACAAGATATCTTGTAAATCCTACAGGACGCTTTGTTATAGGCGGACCACAAGGAGATGCAGGACTCACGGGTAGAAAAATCATTGTAGATACATATGGCGGTTATGCACGTCACGGAGGAGGAGCCTTCTCGGGTAAAGATCCTACAAAAGTAGACCGCTCTGCCGCATACGCTGCAAGATATGTTGCTAAAAACGTTGTGGCAGCTGGTCTTGCAAGTAAATGTGAAGTACAACTTGCATATGCTATTGGGGTAGCAAAACCGGTATCCGTAATGGTAGAAACATTTGGTACAGCGAAGATAGCAGAAGAAAAAATTCAGCAGTTAATTGGCGAGTATTTTGACTTAAGACCTGCTGCGATTATAAGAGAATTAGACCTTAGAAGACCAATTTACAAACAAACGGCTGCATATGGTCATTTTGGCAGAACGGATATAAAACTTCCTTGGGAAAAGACAGATAAAGCACAGGCGCTTAAAAAAGCAGCTGGATTAGTGTAAAGCAACTATTCAGGGGTATATGGGTTGCCTCCATGCTAACCCGTCGGCATCAATTCCCATCCATGGTCAATGATGCGTGAAATTGACGTCCTGTCAATTTCACGATTTAACATTACGGCAATCCCATATACCCCTGAATAGTTACGACAAAAAAAGCTTTAAAATGCATTGCATTTTAAAGCTTTTTTTCACCCTTTATTTAAATTCGGCATATAGTAGTAGCGGGGTGATTTTATAATGTTAATGGTATTTTTACAATCAGTCGTATGCTTTTTTGCATTTTATGGTATTATTCAGATGGGCATCAACATTTATGAGTGGTTACATAATTCAACATACAAAAGAAATGATAATGTGCATATCATTATTACCGTTAAAAATCAGCAAAATAGCATTGAAGGTATTATTCGGTCTGTATTGTGGAAAAGCTTGAATAATTCACACGGGGGGATTGTGCCAAATATTCTTGTGGTAGATATGGGTTCAACTGATGAGACGCCTGATATTTTAAAACGTCTACATATAGAATATAACTTTATTGAAGTCACAGACAGTAAAAGTTATGCAAAGATTCTAGAAAAGATAATAAATAGCGTGGAGTGAATAGGTTGTAGCGATTACTGTGAAAGGGTAAACTTGAAAAAAGGTTTGCTCTTTTATGCGTTTATATGATACAATTATGATATATTTATTATGGATGCTGAATAATATGTTAAAAATAAGACCCATTACAGATTTAAAAATATTGAGGGGAACTTTATACGCAATGAAAAAAAGGAGAGAGTAGTGTGGTGACAATTGAGGGAACCGTAGAAGAAATAATATTTTCTAATGAATCAAATGGGTTTACCGTTTGTGATATCACAAGTGAAGAGAATATAACAACAGCGGTTGGCTACATGCCGTACCTGAGCGTAGGTGAGACCATAAAGATTACGGGTAAATGGGCTATGCATTCCGATTATGGAGAACAACTAAAAGTAGAATATTATGAAAAAGTACTGCCAAGCAGTGAAAATATGATTTTAAAATACTTAGCATCAGGAATTATTAAAGGTATTCGAGAAGCTACTGCGAGGAAAATTATAGATGAATTTGCGGACAAAGCGTTAGATATTATTGAGCATGAGCCTGAAAAACTAGCAAACATTAAAGGCATTAGTAAAAGCAAAGCACAAAAAATAGGGGAGTCTTTCAGGGAGCAAAATAGTGTCAGAAGCATTGTAATGTTCTTACAGCAATACGGAATTACGCCTAATTATGCGGTAAAAGCCTACAAGCGTTTTGGCAGTAGCGCTATCGATCAAATCAAGAAAAACCCATACATACTTTCTCAAGAAATACATGGCATTGGATTTAAGCTAGCAGATAAAATTGCGATTAACATGGGCATGGATTTGAGGGCGCCTGAGCGTATCAAATCAGGGACAAAGCATGTCCTTACCTATAATGGCAGTGCAGGGGGGCATACCTATCTGCCTCGAGAGATTTTGGTAGATTTGTCCGCACAACTACTAGAAGTGACGGAAGAAGAAATCGAAAATGCCATTATTGCAATGATGATTGATAAAACGGTTTATGTTGAAAAAAGTGAGGATGCGCAGGCAGTGTATCTATCGCCTTTTCATTATGCAGAAATGGGGGTAGCACAGCATCTTAGTATGCTTGCTGCGGCGCCGATAGAAAAGCGGCACCAAGACTTAGAAGGAGAAATAAAAGAAATCGAAAAGACGACAGGCATTGTACTGGCAAAGCAGCAAAAAGAAGCGGTAAGACAGTCACTAGAGACGGGTGTCCTTGTTATCACAGGAGGACCTGGTACAGGCAAGACAACCACCATTAACACTATTATTCAATTAATGTATAGATACAAATACAATATTGCACTCGCTGCGCCTACAGGACGTGCAGCAAAGCGAATGTCTGAAATGACAGGCAAAGAAGCTAAAACTATTCATCGCCTATTAGAAATTGGTTATACCGATGAAGAAGAACAACTTCAATTTGCAAAAGATGAGGATAACCCGCTAGAACATGATGTTGTCATTATTGATGAAACGTCGATGGTTGATATTCTTCTTATGAATGCACTTTTAAAAGCGCTAAAACCTGGGACAAGGCTTATCTTAGTAGGCGATATGGACCAATTACCGTCTGTTGGTGCAGGAAATGTACTAGCGGATATTATAAGCAGTGATGCTATTTTAAAGATTCGCTTAACGGAAATTTTTAGACAGGCGCAAGAAAGCATGATTATAGTCAATGCACATCGCATTAACCAAGGTGAGTATCCAATGATTAATGAAAAAGACAAAGATTTTTATTTTATGGTAAGAAACGTAGCAGGGCAGATTGTAGATGCTATTGTAGATCTTTGTAAAAACAGACTACCTGTATCTTACGATGTGCATCCTATTCACAGCATTCAAGTACTTACCCCGATGCGAAAAACACCAGTAGGCGTAATGCAGCTTAATAAAGAGCTTCAAGAAGCCTTAAATCCCCCTACAAGCACCAAGAAAGAAAAAGCTTTTCGAGAAATTGTCTATCGAGAAGGCGATAAAGTCATGCAAATTAAAAATAACTACAACATGGTATGGCAGAAGGTAGGGGAAGAGGAAGAAGGAACGGGCGTTTTTAATGGCGATATTGGCTATATACAAAAGATAGATGTGACAGAGACGATGATGGAAGTACTCTTTGATGAAGAAAAGCTTGTCAGATATGATTTTAACCAATTAGATGAGCTAGATTTAGCTTATGCGCTTACCGTGCATAAAAGCCAAGGCAGTGAATTTCCAGTCGTCATTATGCCAATGTTTCAAGGAGCCCCTATGCTTATGACGCGCAACTTATTTTATACAGCAGTAACCCGGGCAAAGCAGCTTGTAGTATTAGTGGGAAGGCAAGAAATGATGCATAAAATGGTTGATAATAATCGGGAAATCAAAAGATATTCAGGATTAGCTACAAAGCTATGTGCGCTAAGCGGTGTCCAAGAAATCAGTGGGGAAATAGGGATAAGCCAAATAAAAATGGATGCGGCAAGTTATGGACGTTAAGAGGATTTTTAATAAGGGGTTGGATTTGATTTTTCCACCGAAGTGCATTTTTTGCGGGCAAATTATGCGTATAGGCACAACGTTTGAGATGTGTACAGATTGCAGCGCAAACCTTCCGTGGATAACAGCAAATGCATGTGTAAAATGCGGAAAGCCCACCGGGCTAAATGAGAATAAAATGTTATGTAGTGACTGCAAAAATGCAGGGCATCTTTATGCTAGAGGGACATCGGTATTTGCGTATACAGGGATGGTTAAAAAGGCATTACAGCGTATGAAGTTTGAGGGCAGAAAAAGATATGCCATTGTTTTTGGTTTTTTAATGGCGCAGCAGTTAAAAAAAATGAAGAACTGGCCGATAATAAATATAGTGGCATATACACCACTACACAAAAAACGCTATGCTAAGAGAGGTTTTAATCAGGCAAAGCTTTTAGCAAATGAAATTGCAAAACATTTAAAGTATACACTTGCAGAGGATATCTTGTATAAAGTGAAGAATACGCCTTCTCAAAGTAGCCTTGCGCGTGGGCAAAGACAACAAAACTTATATAATGCATTTAGACTAAACACAAAGATAGATGTTAAAGATAAAAACATTTTATTAGTCGATGATATTTATACAACAGGCACAACAGTCAATGAATGCACTAGATACTTAAAAGCAGCGGGAGCTAAAGGAGTGTATGTAATAACAGTGGCGATAGGAAAAGGAAGATGAAAAAGAAGGTAGACAGTTGGGTAGGAGAACATTAAAAGCAGAAAATTGATAGGAGGGTTTTCAATGGCGGTTAAGAATTGTGCAAGATGTGGGAAGATGTTTAGTTATATGATAGGGGCGCCACTTTGTTTAAGTTGCAAAAACCAGGATGAAGAAGAATATAAAAAAGTGAAAGAGTTTTTATATGATAATCCAGGCGCTACCATGCCAGAAGTTTCAGAAGCAGTGGATGTGACAGTGAGCAAAATCAAACGCTTTTTAAAAGAAGGGCGTCTAGAAATCAAAGAAAATGCGAATTTTTTCTTAGAATGTGAAAGGTGTTCCGTGCCTATTAAAAGTGGTCAATATTGTGAAAACTGTTCTCATATATTAGCTAACGAAATGAAATCAGCATTTAATAAAGGGGCAAATAAAAGCACAACAGACCAACAAAGCGATGGGAGAAAAGTTGCAAAAATGCGTTATTTACATAGAGATAAATAGTTTGTACTGTGACAGTTGGCCAGTTGGAAAGGAAAAGATATAAAAAAGGAAAAGCAAAAGCTTTTTCTTTTTTTGTGTTAAAGATTTGTTAGAAAGTGACGATAATAATAGTAGGAGAAAGGGTAAAACACTGAAAGAAGGTGAAAAGAACATGCGTATATCTGGGGATTTTTCAAAAATAATGGGTATTTATAACAAGCAGAAAAAAGTGGCAAATGAGGACAAAACAAAAAAAACAGAAGCGAAGAAGGATTTGGTTTCGCTGTCTAATGAGGCAAAAGATTATCAGACAGCACTAAAAGCATTAAGAGCGTGCCCAGACATTAGACAAGAAAAGATAAAAGAGATAGAAAAGAAGTATGTATCAGGCACATATGATATATCGGGAAAAGATATTGCAGATAAGATGGTAAAGAGTTTTTGGGATGAAAAAGCATGAGTATCTAGTAGGAAAAAGGGATAATAGGGAATAAAGGGAATAAGGAATGGGTGAGGGATATGCAAGTAAATGGGGAGAAGCTATTTGAAGTATTAGATCAGCAAATCAGTCTATACGAGAGCATTTTGAGCCTAGCTAAAAAGAAGAAGGATGTCATTGTAGAAGGAAAAGTGGCAGAGCTTGATAATTTTATTAAAATGGAGCAAGCATTAGTAATGCGTGTAGGGAAACTAGAACAGCAAAGAGAAAAGATTGCCACTGAGATAGCACAAAGCATAGGCATAAATAACGAGTCTTTTACCATGACCGAGATAGCAGAGAGTTTAGACCACTATCAGCAAAATAAATTTAAGCAGTATCAGCAAAATTTTAGTAAGATATTAGAAGAATTAAAAGGGGCAAATCAATTGAATTCAAAGCTGATAGAGCAATCACTTGAATATATTGAGTTTTCTATAAATGTGATGGCGGGAAGTCAGGCACAAAGCAATGAATATGAGAACAAGGGAAATACCCTAAAAAAACAAAGCACCAATCGATTATTTGACGTGAAATTGTAAGACCGGAGGGAGTAATATGTCTAGTTTTTCTAGTTTTGAGATAGCAAGAAGCGGTATGTATGTGAGTCAAAGAGGTCTATATGTGACAGGCCATAATATTTCCAATGTCAATACGCCTGGATATGTGCGCCAGCAAGCGATGATAGCCGACTATGCCCCTAGGCAGTTTGGGCAAGTAGGACAGATTGGGCTAGGGGCGGATATTCAGCAGACAAGACAAATTAGAGACCAATTTTTAGATAATATGTTTCGAAATGAAAGTCAGCTTTTAGGACATGCAGAGGCAAGAAAAAAGATGGTAGAAGAGGTGCAGACGATACTTTCTGAACCGAGTGATAGAGGACTTAATACCGTAATCAATCAATTCTTTGAGTCATGGCACGAACTTGCTAAAGACCCTGGTAGCTTAACGGTACGCGCAACGGTGCGGCAACGGGGAAGTGCGTTTGCTGATATAGTTAATCATATGGGGCGTCAACTAGACACTTTACAAAGAGACTTAAATACCGAAATTCAAATAAAGATTAATGAAGTAAATCATATTGCTTCAGAGATTGCTAACCTAAACAGCAAAATTTTACTAAATGAGTCTTCGAAAGATCAAGCCAATGATTTTAGGGATCAGCGTAATTTGCTATTAGATGATTTAGCTAAACTTATAAGTGTAGATATCTATGAGCGACCAAATGGTATGGTTGATGTAAGCATTGATGGTATGCATCTAGTGGGTAGAGAAAAGACAGAAACAATCATTGCAGACCATAATAAACCAAACAGCTATTTTCTTTCGCCTAAATGGGAAAGGACAGATAGATTTGTATATTTAAAAGGAGGAACCCTTAAGGGGCTAATTGAAGCTAGAGGAGATGTAGCAGGATATAAAGGCAGTGTTGAAAATGGATCTGTCGTAGAGAAACCAGACTTAGCTGACGATGTTGAAGAATTTAAATTTGACCCTTCTTCCAATAATATTATTCCAGAACTTAGAAGGGGACTTAATATGCTTGTAAACCTTATGGTGCGTCAAGTAAACGAGCTTCACAGGCAAGGTGTGGGGATTGACGGCAGTACAAATGTAGATTTTTTTACGAAAATAGACAACACCCTATCATTTGAAATGGGTAATATTCGTGTCAATGAGGCACTTAATGACGATGATGGTTTAAATAAAATTGTAGCGGCAGCAACTAACCAAGTTCCAGGAGATAATGTAGTAGCACAAGGAATAGTGGAGCTTCGCAGAGAGAGGTTTTTAAAAGCGGGAAATCTAAATGTGACAACCGATGATTTTTATAATGCAATTATTACCTGGGTAGCCACAACAGGACAAGAAGCGGGTAGAATTGCAGAAAATCAAGAAATGCTAACAAAGCAAATTCAAAATAAAAAAGAAGCCATTTCAGGTGTATCAATGGATGAAGAGATGACACATATGATGAGATTTCAACATGCCTACAATGCAAGTGCGAGAGTGATTAATATTGTAGATGAGATGATAAATAGAATTGTGAACCACATGGGGATTGTAGGAAGGTAGAAGGCAATTAACAAATAAGAAAGAAACGCGAGGGAAGAGCTATGCGAGGATCTTTTTTTGGGCTTAATATTGCGACGCGAGGGCTTTTTACAAGTCAGCGAGCGCTAGATATTACCAATCATAATATTAATAATGTCAATACGCCAGGATATTCACGCCAGGTAGCAGAGCAGCGAGCAGCGAAGCCCATCGGACTATTTGACGGGACGGGAATGATCGGCAATGGTTCTGAAGTGATTGGCGTTAGTAGAATACGCGATGAATTTTTGGATTTTAAATATTGGAGTGAAAATGTCTCTTATGGAGAATGGACTACCAAACGCACAGCATTAGAAGAGTTAGAGTCTATCTTTGCTGAAACACAAGAGAGTGGGACGTCTAAGATACTAAATGAGTTTTTCGGTTCGATGCAAGAACTTGCGAAAAATCCAGGTAGCTCTCAAACTCGTGAAGTGGTTAAGTCTACAGGCGAAGCGCTAGCAAAGCATTTGAATTCTATCGACGCACAGCTTCAAAAAGCCAGAGATGATAACAACCATATCTTTAAAATAAAAGTGGATGAAATTAATTCGTATGCAAAGCAAATTCGCGATTTAAACAGTCAAATCCATAAGTCAGAATTAGACGGTAGCAAAGCTAATGACTTAAGGGATAGGCGTGCCGTGCTTTTAGATAATTTATCAAAAGTTGTCAATATAGAAGTAAGTGAAGTGATCGTTGGCAAGCTTTCTAACGGTAAGGATAACAAACAAATGCAAGTGAGTATTAATGGACTATTTTTAGTCAATCACATTCATAGTCATGAACTAGAATGTTATGAAGATGAAGAAGATTATAATATGTATCACGTACGTTGGAAACAAAGTGAAAATCCAATGGAGCCTAGGGGCGGAGAGTTAAAGGGATATATTGATGTTAGAGATGGCACGGGAACCTCTGGTGAGTACAAAGGAGTCCCCTATTACATGCATAAACTAGATGAATTTACACGGAGTTTTGCAAAAGCATTTAATGAAGGTATCTTTAGAGATGATGGAAAATATTACCCAGGACATGCAGGCGGTGTTGGCAGAGACGGTTCGGAGAATATTAAGTTTTTCTCCTATGATTATAATGATTCTGAAGCGTTAGAAGATTTAGATAATTATGAAAATATTACCGCTGCGAATATCACGATCTCTTCTGATATACTACATGATATTAATAAAATTGCAGCAGCAAGTGTCGCGGGAGAATTTGAGAATAATGACAATATTTTAAACCTACTTGAGCTAAGACATGACAGACGAATGTTTGCAGAGGGAGCACCCGAAGATTTTATGCGCTCACTAGTTGCTAACTTAGGGATTGATGCGCAGCAAACCGTACGCATGACAGAGAATCAAAATGTTATCGTAGAGCAAATCGAAAACAGAAGACTCTCTGTATCAGGTGTGTCATTAGACGAAGAAATGGCAAACATGGTAAAATATCAACACGCCTATAACGCAGCAGCTAAGATGATTGCAGTGATTAATGAAATTTATGATGTAACCATAAATAGAATGGGAGTGTAAGAAAGGCAATTAATAATTAAGCAAGGGGGTTTTTAAGTGCGTGTTACCAACAATATGTTAATTCGAAACATGATGTTAAATATGAATAGAAATCTAGGCCAATTAGACAAAACGCAGCATCAAATGTCTACGGGTAAAAAAATACGACTAGCATCAGATAATCCAATCGTAGCATCTAGGGCAATGCGCTTTCAGACAGATGTAGCAGAGATTGAGCAGTTTCAGAAAAATACGAGTGATGCATTATCGTGGCTTGAAATGACCGAGCAAGGACTTGATAACCTCGGCTCAGTTATTCACCGCGCAAGTGAGCTTACCATACAAGCAGGTGGGGCGCTTAGCCCAGGAGATAAGCTTGCGATAAAAGAAGAAATCAGCCAGCTAAAGCGCAGCATTTTAGAGGTTGGCAATATGAGCTATGCAGGCAGATATATATATGCAGGATTTAAAACGGATGAAAAACCGTTTGATGTGGAACAATATACCGTAGATGGACAAACAATGGAGCGGATAACTTATCGTGACAAGGCGCTAAGTGTAGGGGGGCCTTTTGCGGAGAGTATAGGAGATACTGCTTTTAGAGATGAATTTTATACAATATATGAAGAAGAAGGCGTGTACCCACAGATACAGATGTTTCCTTATGATGAAGAGTATATAATTGCCGATGGAGAAAGCTTTGAAATGACATTAGATGGCGTGAAAAAGACTATTACAGCTACAGCAGATCTTTCCTTTGATGCTGCAGATATAGCAGATACCTTAGTCCATATCCAAGCTAGAGTAAATGAAGCTTTTCAAGGAGATGACGACCCACCTTTTCCGCATATCAAGGTAGACGTAGAGGATAACAGATTAACATTTACAGCGATGAACGGCGATTTGCTGGTTATTGGGAAGAGTAAAACGGATAGCGCTGACATAGAAAAGCTAGGATTTAGGCATGGAACATCTTCGAAGCAGGAAATACGTTATGAAGTTGGTGTAGGCAACACGGTAAATGTCAATCTAGAAGGATATGAGATTTTTGGAAAAGGACTTGGTAACCTCTACGATACCTTCGTAAAGTTAGAGATGGCGCTGCAAGGGGAGACAGCCTATAAGACTGCGGTGCGCTCAGAAGATTCTGGAGATGTAGAAGTTACGACGCACACACTGACATTAGACGAAGTCATTGGTGAGTGGCAAACATCCTTAGACAATGTGTTAAAAGTAAGAGCAGATATTGGCGCACGTGTCAATTATGTAGAACTGGTAAATGAAAGGTTAAAAGACACCCATATTAACTTTGCCAACTTAAAAAGTATCAATGAAGATGTGGATATGGCGCAGGTACTAATTGACCTTAAAAACCAAGAAAATATCTACAGGGCATCCCTTGCATCAGGGGCTAGAGTCATTCAACCTTCATTATTAGACTTTTTGAGGTAGATTCATAAAACAAAAGTTACGGTGCCATGTTCCCTGTGGTATATAAAAGGATGTGTTTTAAAATGATTCAGATAACGCAAACACATGCACAAATTGGTATTGATATGCAGCATGCAAAAATTAATATACAGACCAAACAGCCAAGTATAGATATTAAGCAGCAACAGGCAAAAGTGGAGATAAACAAACAGCCTGTACAAGTAGAGATTGATCAATATGCATGCTTAGCGGAGATGGGACGTAAAAACAGCAGGGATTTTATTAATCAAGGAGCCAATAAGGGCAGTCAAAAAGCCATGCAATATGTCACTCAAACAGCAGCGCAGGGTGATCGGATGGCAGCGATAGAAACAGGGGAAGATGTCATTGTAGAAATTGCGAAGACCGCTTTTGATCAGCAAAAAGAACTAAGCATTGCAGCTATCCCCAAAAGCAGACCAAAGGTCAGTGTAAAAGGGGGCGTAGATGTTAATATGCTAAAGGGTCAGATGAATTTGCAAATACAAAGAGGAAGTGTAAGCATCTTTGCAACTCAGCCCAAAACAAACATCTACCTCACACAAAAACCGTCCATACAAATACAAGCAGGCAGACATATTAATATTGGTTTGTAGTAAAAATTAATTATAAGCAGGAGGCAGAATATGAAAATGCAGACAAAACATTTTGGTGAAATAGACATCGATCCAAACAATATTATTATATTTAAAGAAGGTTTGCCGGGATTTGAGCAAATACGAAAAATGATAGTAATCAATCACCCAGACGAGGATACACCGTTTCAGTGGCTACAGAGTGTGGACGAGCCTCAGATTACGTTTGTTATTATTGACCCACGGGTGTTTTTTAATGACTATATTGTCAATATATCTGAAAGTGATGTAGCCGCATTAAAGATAGAAGACCCAAGTGATGTGTTAATCTTTTCCTTAGTGGTGGTGCCAGAAGAGGTTACCAACATGACGGCTAATCTAAAAGCACCCATACTGATTAACATAAAGAATAATACAGGCAAGCAGGTAGTCTTAGAAGAGGAAAGATACCCCCTCAAATACTATATCTTACAGCAGCAGACAGGGGGGAAGTGAAGTGCTTGTACTTACGCGTAAAAAAGAACAATCCATTATGATAGGAGAAAATATCGAAATAAGCGTTCTAGACGTACAAGGCGACAACGTACGTATCGGCATCAAAGCCCCGCGTGATATTAGTATCAATCGAAAAGAAGTATTTTTGGAGATACAAGAAGAAAATAAAAAAGCAGCAAGCACAAAAGCTATATCTTTTAAGGGTTTACACATTAGCAAACAAAAAGATGAAAAAAATTGACAAAAATCTTAAGGAAACCTTAAAAAAAGCTAAAGTTTTTATAAAATGGTTCGATATATATAGTAAGAGTAAATAATAAAGAATGGCCGACTTTATTATAAGCTATATGACAGTAATATCTGTCAAAAACAAAATAACGGCATGGATGCCGAAAAAAATTATTCAAGGAGGATTTTATTATGAGAATTAACAACAATATGATGGCAATGAACACCCATCGTCAGTTAGGCATGGCACAGAACCGTGGTGCTAACTCAATGGAAAAGTTATCTTCAGGATTTAGAATCAATAGAGCTGGAGACGACGCAGCAGGACTATCTATTAGTGAGAAAATGAGAGGG
>SKGK01000017.1 GCA_007117465.1 Clostridia bacterium
CGTTATTCAGCCCTACATGTTCAACGCTTAAATTTGGAATAGAGAATAAGTTGCGATAAGCACCATTTAGAAAAATTTCTATTCTTATATTGATTCTCATTATTCTTCTGTTACCTTGAGCGTCTATAGAATAAAGTCCTCTAGGAGTGTTGAAAGTTATGATAATGTCCTGACTATTCCCTATAGGTTCTGGTGTTGTTCTTATGACTTCGCTTCCTTGAACAATGGGAGTATTAAAATCTGAAACATTTACTGCATTTCTATAAAATCTAAATTCTGTTTGATAATTGTTCCATTCTCCAATTGGAGTATTAAGATAAGCATTAGGTCTTCTTTGGTCGACTATCTCATACTTAGCATCTTGAAAGGAATCTATAGAGGTATCACCTATTTTTATATTAGCTAATATGTTCGGGCCTACGCCAAAATCATAAATACAAACTAAATATTGGACTATTTGATCCCCTTCTCTGACCAAATCCATATAAGGCTTTGCTGCAACAGCAGGGAACATTCTATGAGTTCCGAAAACTCTTGGAACTTTACGATAAGGCATTGGAGTATTCGACTGATTCGTCAATGAAAACATTTGACTGTCTTCATACTCTCCCGTTGATCCGTACCCTTCTGCTCCCCCTAAAGAGCTAGGAGGTATCAGAGCGTTAAACAGTAGTGTTGCACCTATAGAAGTTGCTAACGGTATCGCCATTTTAAGAGCGGCCGGAGCTGCTGCAGGAATCGCTATAGATACAGCGACAACAGCAGCCATAATAAGACCACTTCTTAGCATGTCTCTACCGCTACCACCTTTAGGCTGTATAGTGATAAATATATTGCCTTCTGTAGATGTCTTCTCCCACTTATCCTTATCTAGTAGTTGACCATCAAGATAAACTATAAAATGATGTGCCATTGATTGAAACTTTCTATCTTTTATCAAAAAATTAACCGCTTCTTTTATATTGTCAAAGTCGCCTGATAATTCTTTAAAGTCTTTAGAGAAGGGATTTAAGCTATATCTTAACATCGGTAATATCCTTGTGTTCTTTTTTGCCACCTGAAAATTTTGTCGACACAAACGCCCTGATCTCTAGTAGAATGAATTAAAAGCGTTCTATCCAGATAAACTGCAACGTGACAAGGTAGCTTTTTAATATTAATTAACATTACGTCACCAAATCGGGGAACTTCTACCTTAGTATAATTTGATATTGTTTCATTGACAATTTTATTAGCGTCAATATCGTTGGTAGGTCTGGTGATAAATGAATAAAGATTAGGCAAATCTACGCCTAGCACTTCTTTATAGAAGACTGAAACAAGTTGCCAACAATCCATGTCTTTATAAGGCGTTCCAGCGTATTTGCTAAAAAAGTCCTCTAAAGTTAATAGGTGTGTATCTTTCACTATATAACTCTGAATTTAAAAAATCATCCATTAGTAGTCTTGCTTGTATGGTTGATTGATTATAGTTAATATCCATTACAACCATTTGACCTATATCGACTTGTACTTCGTCTGGTTCGGATGCTAATATCATCTCCATTTCTGCTTTAATTGGAGTAGAAACTGATCTGAATTTTGCAATGTAGTCTAAACCTACATTGTCAAAAGTAATCTCAATCGATCTTTCGGAGTTCTCATCATCAGGCGGTAATTTTACGTTAACTGGAAAAGGTATATATTCCTTACCTTGTGATATTATAGGTTCGTTGTTATTTACAATGTATATCTTATCTTCCCAACTTTCGTGATTTAATCTTATGAGTAACAAGAATGGATCCGCGCTGACTTCTGAAAAAATTTCTTTTTTTAACTTGGTAGATAAATCTCTCATAGTGCTTCAATCCAATTCATAGATACTTGGAAAGTATTACCTTGAATAAATCTTATCACTGGCACACTAGCAAATTTATATTTTTTCATCTCGTCTGTTATTGGGTCCCTATATTCAAACTCTCGACTACCACTGTTTAAGGAAGTTTCATAGAAATTCTTAAACGTCTGATACTCTGATCTATTCATAAGTATAGAACAACTGATAGTGTCCATAGCTTTAGTAAATCTTTTTCGGCTTTTGTACGGGCCTGTGCTCATCTCTGTACGTACTAAGTTTTCACCTATAGTTAGGTTAAAATCATTAGCGTTTAATCTATCTTGTAATCCTGATGGCCATACTGGTATTGTCATTAATTACCTCTGGATCTTAAACCATATCGTCTGCTAAACAATGGGTCAAATCTACCGCTAGATATATTCTCTCCCATTTTTTTAGTTATGTATATATCTATTTCTTTTGTACCGTCTGCACTAGAGTGTTCTCTTATTGACGTTTCTGCTTCCTGTGCAAAGGTATTATGAACATTAACAGTAACTTTAGAAGGTGTAGATTGTATACCCATTTCACCAGAAGATGTACGTTTTAAAGGAGCGATTACTTCGGGTCCTGCCTCGCCCATTAGTCCTGTTCTTCCTCTATTCATAGGAAAAAATGTTGGCCCGCTTACTATACCGCCTTTTGCGAATGGAACAACGTCACCGCCTGAAAAGATATTACCTTTAGCATTTACGGAATCAGGAGACATCAACCCTGTAATTCCCTGTGCTATCGGTGCTAATACTGCCTGTCTAATTATCAGACGATTAAGGTCTGCTATCATAGCATTAACCATTTCAGACCAACGCATTTTACCTTTCATTGTAAACTCTACTAACTGATCTTCTAGTCTGCCAAACGTGCTTGTAACAAAGCCTGCCACGCTATTTGCTAAAGAACCTAGACTTTCGGCATAGTCGATTATTCCCAGCTTTACACCGTCTAAGACTCTGTTGCTATCTCTCAAGCTTTTTTTCATTTCTTCAAATCTATTACCTGTTTCTTCTGCGGCCAATGATGCCTTTTCTAATTCTATTTCTTTAAATCTTTTGTTATATTCTCCAATCTTAATAGCTCCATCATCCCATTGTTTGTTTAAAGCTTTCAATTGCTTTTCAAAATGTTTAGCTTCCTTTTGATCTCTAAGCGTATCTTGTAGCTCTTTAATTCTTTTACTGTGTTCAAAACGGCTTATCTCGTTATTATTAAACTGTTTTTCAAGATTTTTTAGTTCAATAGCCTGTCTCTCAATTATATATTCTAGTTCATTCGCAGTATCTCCCATCTCTCTATACTTAGCATTTAATTCTTCTATTGTTGGCGTGGTTCTAGTTATCTCGTTTCTCATCTCTTGATATTTTTTAGACAAGTTAGCCAACTGTTCTGCCTCTGTTATAAGATCGGTAGGACTTCCCTCGCTGCGGAGTCTTATTCTGTCTTTTTCTATTTTCTCTATCTCTTTTAGATATTCTAATCTTTTTTCAGGGTCATCTATTTTGTCTCTAAATCTTTCGTTAAGGTCTAACATTCTTCGAGAAATAGTTTGTAGCTTTTCTTGCTGTGCTAGTTCTTCTCTTAATCTTCTTAGCTGATCTCTTTGATCTTTTTCTTTTCTTCTAGCTAGGTCTTCTTCTTGTTTTGCAAGTCTTTTCGCCATTTCATCTCTAAAATTCATCTCTTCCTGTGCTTCTTTTACATCAAAATATCTTGATGGTAATTGTCTTTCTGGCATTTGAAAATCTGCAAACTCTTTTCCAAGAACCCTACCAACAAACCTTCTTATAGCGTTGACCCTTCTTTCTGTACGTCTGTCTGCTTCTCTGTTATGCTTATCAATATTTTTTAATAAAAACTCTTCAATAGAAAGTTGTGTTGAGTATATTTGATCTCTAACTTTTTGTGAGTTTATAGATAGTGCTAAGAGTGCCACGCCAGAAATTGACGCCATCTTAACTATTGCGAGTTTTAATGCTGTTATTGATGCCGTAACGCTACCTATAGAATTACCTAAAGCTATAGCGTTGTTAGCATTTTGAGCGTTGACCTTTGAAAGCAACTTTAAGGTAACTACAAGAGCAGAAAGAGATCCTAATGATTTAGCTAACAAATCGGTACTACTGGCAACCTTTAACACATTGTCGCCAACATTAACCATTACTGCATTAAATACTCTTAGTATATTTGTTTTATCTGCAACAGCAGTTGCAGCTAATCCTATCTTATCTCTAAAGACTGTGAACGTCTGCTCGAAGGTAGGAGCTAGGTTACTAGCCTTTTCGTTCAATTCATCCCAATTATTAATCATAGCATCAAGGACTGTCTCAATCTGAATTCCACCTGTCTCTTTCCCCCATTTAATTAATCTACCTGTAGCTATACCTAATTCTTTTGCAAGTATTCCAGCAAACACCGCATTTTGTTCTACCACTGATCTTAATTCCCTACCTCTTAAAGTACCAGATGCCAAACCTTCTGTAAGCTGTATTAATGCACCTTCTGCGGCTTGTATAGATGCCCCTGACAATCTGAAAGTCTGATTAAGCACTCTCATAAAGCCTGTTACTTGTTGTGAGTTAGCCCCTAAGTCTGAAAGTGCTATAGAGGCTTTATTAAAGCCATCTGCCATAAAACGAACAGACGTATTCATATCCGCAGCTTGATCTGATAATTGCTTCATAATTACTGCGCTGTCTTCTGCTGGCCCGTAGAAAGCTGATATTCTATCTCTTAGTAATGAAAATTGATCAACTGATCTTGATAGCTGTCTAAGTCCATAGCCAGCAAATGCGGCCATTATCATCTTTTGGAAACCGCCTAGTAGCTTATTAGTAGCAGCTATATTATTAGACATGCCTTTAAGCTCTTTTTTGAATCTACCAACCGCTTTTGTTCCTGCCTCTGATTTTACTGTCAACTCAACCGCTAGTTTTCTTTTTCCTGTTACCATTTTTACTCTCTTTATCCTTTTGATCGTATGCTTCTAATAAAACATTATCCATCAAGCGAATCAAATAAATAAATTCTTCAACTTCTTCTACATCAAATATTTTAGCATACTCGACAATAGAAGTAAAAGGAATCGGAGTCAAGCCCATGCCGCCGCTTCTGCAAGTTCCAAGCTCAAAAAAAGCATCAACGTAAAATTGAAAAGGAGCGATATAAGGCATTAAATCTGACTCCCTGATCTTGCCCTGACTTTCTAACATATAGTAAAAGTCAATTTTATCGCCCCACTTAAAATTCCACTTAACAAAAGCGGCTAGTAGTTTCCCAAGTCTTCTTTGAAACTTTCCGTATCGTTTGCAAGTGCAGTTAATTTATCCATCAGTTCTGGTAAATGAACTAAAACCTTTACAGCTAGTTCTTTTGAGAAAGGTGCGTCCTCTCCGTCTACTTCAATGTTTTTCCAATCTAGTAGGCAAACGTCAACAAAAATTTTCGCCATAATTTCTGTTACTTTCTCGTCTGGTAACATACCTAGATCAATTTGTTTTGCATAAGGCTTGTAATACCTTGCCATAGCTTTTTTAACTAGCGTAGTATTCTCGCCCCCAAAACGTCTTAAAAGAAAAGCCGCATCGTTATCTGGAAACGTGTACCAAATACCTTCTGTTTCTTTTGCTTTGTCAGTTTTAAACAATCTATCAAAATTAGTTTTCAAAATTTACCTCCAATTATGCTCTAAATATCTTTAAAGCCGACTCTCCCTTGTCTCCAACTTTTGCCATCCCTGACATGCTTAAAATTACATCTTGATTTCTACCACCCGAAGAAGGGTCATCCATAGATACTTGAACAGATGGTAAATAGAATCCGTAAAAACCGCCGCTATTCTTAACGGCAAAGCCTAAACCAAAAGGAGTTTGATTTAGTTTTTGATCTAATAACTCCCAATTTTCATCTGACAAGTAAGAAGATAAGTTAACTTCTATAGAAGTTTGACCTTCTGTATATGAAGACGGTGTTATCCTACCTATGCAGTTTTTAGGAGTATTGTTATTATTTATACTTAAGCCAACTTCCTGTATGCAGAAATTAGCTTTGTCTAATTCGCCTGCTAGTTCGCTAACTACGAATGGCATATCTACGGAACCGTTCATTGTTTGTGAGGTTGCTGGGATTGCTATTGTCCTACTGTCAGTTATGAAGTCAGAAGATTGCTTAACTACTTTATAATCATTACCAACAAAGCCAAAGCTTCCAGTAATTAAAGCACCGTAAGCTATAGCTAAAGACATCTGATTAACGATCATGCCTTTATAAACAATTCCCTTCTCTTCTAAATCAAGAAAAGCTTTTTCCATAGAAAATGAAATAGCGTCTGTTCCTATGGTTAAGTAATCAGCCAATTTATAAGATAATGTTCTTTCTTCTTCCCATTTAGTTGCAGCTAAATCAGTAGCAAAAGTACCAGAAGTATGATCTTCCATACAAATATAAATCTTACCATCTTCAAATACTTTATCGCCAACCTCATAGGCTTCGTCAGTTACCCATTCATCGTAAGACTCATTTACTAAAGGAGCACCCATAGTATACTTAATTTCAGTCGTACTATTAATAGCAGTAACCATAATTTCAACGTTATTAGCTTCGTTAGCAAATCCGTTTAGTACCAACATGTCACCAACTGATATATCATCATTCCAATCGCCTGAATCTCTGGTTATAGTCTGCGCAGTAGCGTCTATAGATAAGTTAAGCTCTGTTACAGGAACAGGAGTAACCCAATTTTTCATCATAGCAGAAGCCATAAACTTTTCTATCAATGCTTCTTTCGCAAGCTCAAAGTTTACATCTCCGCCTAAGTTAGAAAGTCCAACAGTGATCTGTCCAGATGACATTCTATCAACTCTGATCTGTTCTGACTCGACTGTATCTGGTGTTCCCGATAAAGCTTCGCTTGTGAATCTTAATTGTGAGAAGTCGCCTGCTATTGGAACTTTACCATACTCAGACTCCTCAATTGCCGCTATCCTTACTCTATTACTACTACTCATCTTCTTACTCCTGTGTTATGTTAAAAGTATATTGATAATTTGCACTTATCGATGCGCCTATATACCCCGATTCAAACTGTAGAGTAGAGCTACTCCTAAAGTCTGGTGGTGATACACTATTGATTATTATATCATTAATTCTTCTACCTCGTAAAGTATTCCTTATGCTTTCTGCTTTTAAAACTATATCTTGCCCAACCCCAATTGCAGCAATGTCTACTATGTGTAAAACCACTACGCCAAACTCTCTATAACAGCCTTGTTCGTGATCTGCAGCAAGTCCTACCGCCACCTCATCATCTCCTAGAAACTCTAATCCTATCCAGTTATCATTTCTAGTTATACCGCTATCTTCGATAAATTCTTGTATGTTTCCAAACTGACCTGTTAAATCTATAAAGTTTTCACTTGGAAATTTTTCTAATAGAAATTGTTTAAACTGATCTCTCACATATAACGCACTCATTCTATATCTCCTACTATGCCGATAAACAATGAAGGGTAAACATAAGGTCTGCCTGCTCCGTCACCATTTACTCTATTTTTTGCAAACGTATATCTAGAAAAACCAATAGCTCTAATATTGGGAGTATGGTTTTCTGCTTTTATTGATGCACTACCTTTGAAAAGCTTTGTAGCAAATAGTCTTCCTAATCTAAAATAAACTCCGTTTGCTTTTGCTATTCTGCCTGTAAAGCCTGCTGCTTCGAGCTTCTTTGATACTTTTCTAGTTTTAAATCTAACGTCCGATGATGTTACGCCTAATCTTTCCAACCTTCTCGCGTATGGAACGATGTTAGTTATTCTAAAGAAATCGCCTTGTTTAGCTCCTTTCCAATTTGGAGAATCAAACCAAGCCCTTAATGACTCGACTGAATCGGCAATGGCGAACTTATTAAAAGATACTATGTGATGCCTTCTATATCTACCTGTGACTACCTTTGATTGCTGAATGATATACTCATAAGTATCTATCATAGCATCTCTTATCGTCTGATCGCCTAGTGCGGTATATAGGATCTTACCTTTAGGAACTCTTACTTTTTCTTCTGGTGTGTTATAAAAACCATTAACCTTAGTGCTATAATTTTCTGAAAATTCGCCTTTCTTGATAGCATTATCTCTAATCATTCTAATGCTTGCAGCAGCAAACTTTTGCGTTTCTTCGACTGTAAAAGTTTCTATTTCTTGACTAACACCCTCAAAGTCAAAACCATCTTTACCCTTATGAGTCAGTGCTAACTTCATTATGAAGTCCTTATCCGATAACCAACTATATTTCCATTATATACCATCTCGTGAACTTCGCTTATAATAAAAGTTCCGACTTCTTTGTCTATTAGTGCGTCACCCCTTCTAGGAGTATATCCTTGAGAAGCACTTATAACATAACCTTTTCCTATCGTTGTTACATTAGCAACATTTTCAAATTTTCGGTTGTAATTGTCATTAGAAGCTTTTATCTGCATAGTGAAGCCGTTAGTTCCTCTACGTTGAACTTCAATATCTCTTTGATTAAAAGATAACGCAAAATCAAATAAACTACTCGACATATATATCCTGTGGAGAAGGTATTACATTTCTACTTGATCTATAAGCATCAAGCACATTAGTTAAACTACCTAGTAGTTCGCCCATCTTGTTTCTTCTATTAGTAGCATATAGAGAGGTATCAAAACTTAATGACATAACCCCTGCCACGCTAAGAGATTGAATATCACTACCTATCTGAAAATTTTCACCTAAGTTTCTCTTATTGTAATCCTGATTAATCAGTCGCTTAATAACGTTGGTAACTACTTCTGGTAACTCTTCATAGCCTGCTTCATACACTATTTCTATCTCATCACTTCCTGCAAACCAAGCTGTATCTTTATGATATACTTTACCTAAAGGCTTATTCAGTCTATATTCTGTCTCTGGTATAACAATGTTATGTGTCTTATCCGTAATGCTAGTTATAGATACTACTGGATATTGATATGTAAATAAATCTCTCGTATTTCTTCTATACTGATCGTAATAGAAAGTTTGTGTGTAAGTTTGTTTTGTAAATATTCTTTTGCAGTACAATTCCACCGCCTGAGAATATAATTTAATCTGGTCTTCTAGCCAATCATCGTTAGTGGTAACTGTTATGCTAGTTCCTTCTGATATAACTTCCCATTTATCATGGTCAAATTCTGCTGATTCGTGACCTTCTATACAATTATATATTTTTCTTTGATATCTAACCTTGTCGTCTAAAGAGTAGTTCTCTGCTGTCTCCCATTGGGCATAAGCCTCATTATCTAATTCAGGAACAGTTACTATTTGATTATTGCTAAAAGCAGTAATCTTAACCTCTATAGATTCGTTATCTATTAATCCTTGCACCAATATTGTATCACCAACGACTAATCCTGTTATTGATTTAAGTAATACAATCTTATCGTCAATTACATTAAAATCAACATTGATCTTGTCAGTTAATTTTAAATGTTTTTTTATATCCAACAAACTTACTAACATAACAATCCTTTTTTAATTGCCATCGGGGAGCCTAGGCTCCCCCATGACTATCTCTCTTCCTAAGAAGAGATATGACTATCGGGCCGCCTAAGCTGGCCCTATGTTCCTTACAACCTATTTTCGTTTATTATATTTGGAACAACAATTCTGCCCCAAAACCTGTTAAAAAAATTAGTCCCCCAAGTCGAATCTGGCGAAGGATGAACAGTTTTAAGCGTTATGCACTGATTATCTAAAACTCCATTCACTCTTATAATTTCATTTTTATTAATATTTCTAAGCACAACATAGAATTTACCTTTTGCTGACAAGCCGCTTGAAGGAGTTATCTTACCACTAAAGGTTACGCCTGTTAAAGCTATCGGTAAAGAATTCACAGTACTTGTCCGCACACAAACATCTCTATTTCTATTTATAGTCGGTCTATTTGCAATATTAAAATCACCTGTAGACTTACCTTTTCGATATCCAGTTTGGTAAACTTCAATTCTCCAACCCGAAGGCAACGCCTGATTATAAGGTAAGCCCCTTACAAACACTCTATCAGCATATCTAAATATTTTTGAAGTGTTCAAATTAGTAATACTTTTATAGTTAATCACGTAAGAATTATTTACCCCAGCCTCTTTAAATGCTGATTGCATTTTGGCATTATTTGAGAGGATTCTTGGAGGATAACCAGTACCACAAGGCAATCCATCCTCTCTTGCAAATTGTAAATTAAATTCTCGTGGCCCTTTCAATTCCGTTTCCACATATTGTATTACATAATAGTAATCTGAATTAATTAAAGATGCGTCTAGTATCTCTATTCCAAATTTTAGAGTATTATTAGCAAGACCATACATCGTTTGTGGCTGATCATCGGGAACAGTTTCTGCATCCCAATCAGCAAAAGCACCGCCAATAGAATAGCTACCAATAAGGGCATCGTCAGATTTATTATATATGTAAAACAATACATAACTAGAATTTTTATACATCAAAAATGATGTCTTGAAAAAGTATCTTGTAACTCCTAACTTGGTTGTTATTGTTAATTCTTCATAATCTTTACGCTCTTTATATTTGACCGCAATTCTATCAAGCTCCCAAGACCAATTAACTTCATCGGGCAAAGCTATCTGTGAATTTCCGTCAACGTCTGTTCTTGTAGTTATTCGTGAATTTCTTATAACTCTAGTATTGCCGTTATTGAGAGTCATTTTAATGGTGTGCTCTTCATCTTCCGCAGCCTCATAAGCCATATCTCTTATATTATCACTTCCAAAGAAATTTTTATCTTGAAAGTCTTTAACTCTTAAATTTGTTGAATCAACTGAATAAACTTGTGCATCATCACTTTCACGCCTGAAAATATATGCGTCTGTACTGTCTGTAATTGGTTTATATTCTTCATTCATCCTTAATGGGTCAGATGGTGTACCATTCCCAGCTAGTGAATTGGGATTTATACTAACAGTCGTCAATCCCGAAGACGATTGCGCCGCCTGAATAGCGCGAGATCCTGTTAGATTAATAACCTCTCTAACAAACCAATTGCCGTCTGTGAATACGATAATAAACTTAGCTATTGCTACGTATTCTGGACTAATAACACTATCTTGACCTAAATTAACATCAAGGCTATTTTTTTGTTTCTCGACCGCAACAGCATCATTAATCGATTGTGCGCTTGGATTCTGTGCAACAGTAACCGATTGAGGTTGAACAAAAGAAAATCTTCTTTTTTGACTTTCTAAGTCTGCTGTTACTGGAACAGCAAACAGCCAAACCGTACCAACCGAATTGCTTGGAAAATTTGTAAAGCCCCAATCTGGACTTGAAAAACTGTTATATTGTGGTGTACTGCCTGCGACTTGTATTATATCTAAATAATCTAGATCATATTTAACCTTACCGCCCTCATTCAAATATCTAATTGCATACTCTTTGCTTGTCAGTTGAGGCAACGTAGTCGGTAAATCCTCATCATAGATGAGAGTTTCAGATATATCTGGTCTGCGATTAGCTTCAACAGTGCTATTAATAGTAATGTCTGTTATGTCGCCACCGCTTCGCTTGTAAGTACCAATATTAAAATGATCTGTTCTGTGAGATTGCCAATCTTGCAAACCATGACACTCACGAATAGCAAACTTATCAAATTCTCTATATATAACAAAACATATTAAAACAACGGAAAAATTAGGGAAAGTATCAGTCCAAGAAGCATTACCTGTCTCATCTATAAAAAGATAATATAATTTATCTATATCGGTATCATGTTGCGGAGATTGCCATCCATTAGGCAATATACTTTTCTGATCTTGACAATAATATTCAAGAAATCCTGTTAAAGTAACTTTTCTTTCAACTACGTCATAATTTAAAATAACATTTTCCGGTTGAACAAATCCAGACAGATGTCTTGCATCAATGCCTTTTTGTTTATTCGCAAGTTCGTCCATTAATGCAGACGTTAATCTAAGCTCTACTTTACTGCCTGCCGAAAACGCTCTTATAGTCGTGCCTTGTTGACCACGTTCGACCATGTAGGCATTACCGCCAAAATCTTGAATAGCTTTAACTATTTCAATATTTCCGTCAACGTCCTCTAGTGTTGCATAGAAGTAACTGCCTAACTCGGACAAGCTTGGAAAAGGATTGTCTGCACCTGTTATTACTATCGTAGCGTTATCTGGACTATCATTAATTCCAACGCCTAGGAATCCCTTTAGGTTATTTCCATATTTAATCAACATTAGAACACCTCTGCAATGTCTCTAAGGGATATAGTCCAAGTGATTGTCATTGTGTCTTGAGTGGCAAGTGTTATCGTATTAAAAGTTAATCTTGACATCATAGTTTCGCCTGTAATTGCATTAAATAAGCCTGCTTCTCTTAACTCTCCTGTATGAAGTGCTCCTGAAAAGCTAGCAATATATTCTATTTCATTGTCTGTAACTGTAGTTGATATTATTTCAACACGAGGGCCAGCAATAGACAATAAATCCAAGTCAGCCGCTTCTGGTGCTGTTGGATTTGTTCCTACTGCCATGTGAGATATTTGACTTGGTATATCAGTATCAACTAATCTTCTAAGAATATAGTTTTTACCTGTGTCAACAACTCTGTTGTTTTTTTCTAAAACAACCTCGCCATTAATATCTATCTTTACTTTACCATTTAACGCATATCGATCTTTCATCAATTTATTCCTCTGTTATTTATAGCGTTTCTGTTGATGTCATTAACGCCACTTATCCTTATTTTTAAAACTTCAGAAATCGTATATAAATCATCTCTAACTGTTTTGCTAAAGTCAAAATTTATTTTATTCTCAAGAGAAATTTTATCATCTAATATCTTTTCTGTCGATTTTATTGTGTCCATATCAAAAACATATTTATCTTCTGATTTTTTATCTATATGTTTTATGTCTGTGCTTTCAACTGATCCCTCATCAAATAAATGCTTGACTCTCCAACAGCAAGGAGAATTTGGGAACCAATTCTGCGTAAAAGGTGTATAGCTCCATGATACTGTGTGACCGTATTCAGCGGCTTTTGACACATCTATGTAGATGTAAGGTGTGCCAGCGTCCAAAGGTGGAACAGTCAGCATTGAAGGTGGATTATTTCCAAAGTAGATATTATCACTAGATCCGCCATGAAAAAAAGATGAGCTTAATTTTCCTTGATTATCAAGCCTAACAAAATTACCTGAATCGCTTACACCACTAGATGATTGAACCGAATCAACTAATTTATTTTTCTCGTCTAATGTGTCTATAACCCTAACTTTCTTTGTCATAGTTCCTCAGTCGGTTGTATATCGACAAATATAGCACCTAACCCTAAACCTCTACCAATAACCGTTAAATTTCCGCTTGTAGGGAAATCGTCCGTTATCGTTCCATCATTACCTAAATATAACTTCTTTCTTACTGGGTAGTCAAAACCTCCATTAAACACTATACCATAAGTAATCAATAATCTTTCCTCACCTGTTAACCCTGCTTCTATCAATATTCCGTCAACTTCTGGAAGCGTGTCTTTATCGGCTTTCACGACACTGTTGGCATCGGTCAAACTTACCATTCTGTATTGTTCAATATCCTCGGCAAGCTCTTTGGTTAGTGATAACCTAGCAGCATTGTCTACTGTTCCACTGGCCGTTATAGTCCATTGATTAGGAGATTGTTGTTTGTACCACAAGTCACCATTTGATTGTTGAAACCAAGTGCCCATAGGACAATTAAAGATTAAAAATTCTCCATCGCTATTGTCTGGGTCTGCATTGTTTGGGTTGCCGTCATAGCCGAGTAAATTTAAATCTGGTAAAGTTGTATTTTTTGAAAAGAGTATAACTCTTCTCTCCATTTCAAACTGTAGGTTAGCGGCAGGCATTAAATAACCTCCTGTACCGTTACAGTCGAACTTTGTGATGAGCTATCAGTTGCATTTGTATCTAATATTATAAAAGTTGTAGGGTTAACATTTAACGCATCTATCGCCCATGAGTCTGGGTCTGGTGTGGCAGTCGTGCCTACTGATCGTTTATTTGGAAGACCTTTCACACTCCATGATAATGTTAGTTTACTATAATTAGCAACTTCAACATTAGCCTGTACTGTATTAGCAAAAGCCTCTAGTGTTAAAACTCTGGTAACAAAACCGCCTAACGTGTAGGTATTATCACCTGTTATAACTTCCGTTTCAATGTTAGCTAAATTTACCGCCAACATATTACCCCACGTATAAGCACCTTTTGCCATGTCATCATTTATCTGCAAGCTTCTAGTCCAGGTTTTACCACTTCCTGTAAAACCACCGCCCTGCCAGTTGCCAACAGGTGCATCTAATATTGGAGATGTGTTTAATAGCTGATTGCTATTAATTGTTATTGTATAATTCTGTGCAGAAGTTCCATTATTACCGCCTGATCTGAGTCTGTCGCTTGGTACAGAAACGCCAACAGTGGCAGCGACATTCGCTATTTTAACTACTCCTAACTTTGTTGTATTAGCGTTATTAGCTAATCTAGTTGCTGATATTTGATAGTTATTTGTTGCTTCGTTGTAATCGCCTGACAATCTGGTAACTGTCTTTACAGGCTCATAGCTTTCAATATCCAATATTTCAATTTCACTTGTCGGTGAAGAATAGATAATCTCGTCAAAGTCAGAACAGATTATATTAACATCTGCAGTTTCATCATTTTTCAATGCACCTTGACCAGATGGATAGGTAATTCTAGCTTGTGTTATATCTTGGATGCTTGGATATAAATTATTGCAAATTACAGTATTAGTAATTTCAAACCAATCACCCCAAGATCCTGAGGGCGTTCTAGTTCTAACTCTACCGTTTAACTCAGTCGCTACTATTCCAGTAAAGCCTATATTGGCATTTACTATAAAAGATTGTCCTGCTGAAACAGCAACTTGCGTATTTGCAAGTGCCGCAAAGTCTTGAAATTCAACTCTATCGGCATCTATATCAGTCGTTATTGAAACCTGAAACGTATCTCCAGCTTTTAATTCTGTCTGACCTGTTGGATAGTCGCCCACAAATTCAGCAGACAATACCGTTGGCCCGAAATCAGACTCCACTGGAACACTATATATTAAACTTCCTAGAGTAGCATTAATACTAGCCGCTTCGCCTGTTATGTCTGCGTAGCCTACAAAAGAGTTTCCTGTTCTAGCTGTTCTAATAACCTCAACATCATTGACAGTCGGTAAACCTTCATAATTATCACTTGTTCTATCCCATTCGACAAACACTCTCAAATTAAAAGTATCAGTCGTTATACTCTTTACAGATGCATTATTAGGAGATTCATTATAAGTAACAACGGTATTGCCCGAAGAGGTGACATTAGTAACAAATATAGCCCCTGCAGCACCTTCGCCTACTGTTCCCTCACCTATGTTTAATATTTGAGTAGATGAGTATGTTATTTTAGGTAGATCAAACTCGTTAGTCTCTAAAGTCGAACCATCTTCAAACGTAAATACCATATAAGCTGAATCTTTGCTTGTTATAATTTCTACGTCTACTATTACAGGAGCGTTTTTACCATCTTTTCCATCTTTACCAGCAAAGCCTCTCTCTCCTTGTAGTCCTATCTGTCCTCTTATCCCTCTTTCTCCTGTATCACCTTTTAAGTCTGGTTTTATGCTTTCTATATAGCTATTGACTAAAGATGATATCTCTTCTTTGTTTTCTTCAAATATAAAATCTCGTCCAGACTTACCTCTCTGACCTCTAGCACCTTTAAGAGAAAGTTTCTGTTCGTCTGTTAGGTCGTCAAACTTCAATCTCAATGCTTCCACATCGTTTGTAGATAAGTCCTTAAATTTTAATTTTAACGAATCTTTCTCATCATCTGTTAGATCGTCAAATTTTAGTTTGCACCTATCTAAGTGACTGACTATAATATTTGTTATATTTTCTTTATGTTCTTCAAAACTAAACGCTTTACCTTTCTGGCCTCGTGGCCCTCTTAGATATTGCTTACTTTCTTCAAACTTTTCTTTAATCTTTTGATTTATATTTATTTCTTTGAGTAATTGTTGGATATCAACTGATTCGCCTTTTTCGCCAGTATCTCCGCGTTCGCCTTTTTCGCCTTTTTCTCCACGTTCGCCTTTTTCGCCTTGGATACCTTGAAACCCTTGTTCTCCCTGTTTGCCTCTCTGTCCACGAGGGCCACGCAAAGTTACTTTATCATCGTCTGTTAGATCATCGAATTTTAATTTTAAGTCTTCAAGGTAAAAGGTTAAAGCTTGTCTAACTTCTTCAATATCAGGCTTGTCGCCTTTATCGCCTTTATCGCCCTTTTCGCCACGCAAAGTTACTTTATCATCGTCTGTTAGATCATCGAATTTTAATTTTAAGTCTTCAAGGTAAAAGGTTAAAGCTTGTCTAACTTCTTCAATATCAGGATTATCGCCCTTATCGCCCTTTTCGCCCTTTTCGCCACGCAAACCTTGTTCGCCTTGTTTACCACGTTGTCCACGAGGGCCACGCTCACTTTTGATTGAATTTTTGAATGATTCGTTATTAATTGCATCTTCAACAAACGCATCAATTAACGCTAAGATTAATTCTTTCTTCACATCACTACCTTGCTACGCTTATAGCGAGCTATTATTTTGTTCGTGACTTAAAATAATGTATCAAGCTATTATTTAGCTCTTTTTCATCTTCTGAAATTTCTTCTTCGTTATCTTCGTCAGTTTCTTTATTATCCTTATCTCCTATCTGACTGTCAATGACCTCATCCATTCTATCAAAAGGAGTAAAGTTATTTGTTGCCATATAGAATCTGTCTCCACCTTCATAAGGAGCATAACCTTCATCAATACGTATCTCATTGGGTGTGATTGCACCTAATTGAAGCATCGTTCGGTAAAAGGTTGCTCTGGTATTAGTATCTGCTCTAAACACTTGAAATAGGTCAAATTCAGCCTTTAAATTCTTAGGTAATAACTTGTCTTTGATCTCGATTTCCCAACTTCTGCAATAAGCATCTAGCGTGTCAGTAGCTACTTCTAAATTAGCATGTTCAATATTATTATAAGTCATTGCTTGACCATCGAACAATTTAGTTGGAGGTAAACCTAAGAATCTTGCAATCTCTATTACGCCAAACTTTCTACTCTCTAAAAACTGTAAAACTTCTGGTGTGTATGAAATAGGCTTATATTCAGTACCCTCTTCGAGTATTGCAACGCCGCCCGTTTTTCTGCCCCCATGAGCAGCTTTCCAATCTTCTTTTAATCTCTTGAACGAATCATCGTCAAGAGTTCCCTCGACTGTTAACACACCGCTAGGCATACCACCGTTTGTATATATATTCTTTGCAAATCTGTCCGCACCAAGTGATATGCCTAAAGCCTCTCTAGCAAACGCCACAACGCCTTGACCTAGAAAGCCATCTCTAGTATGGAATCCCCTAATATGAAACATATCCTCTAAAGGCAAATATGCATCATTTCCGCTTAAATCCCTCGCTGCATTAGCAACCCTATAAACTAGTTGTCCTTCGGGTGTTCTCTCTAAAGATATTTCAGGAGAGTATAACGGCCAGAGAGCTATAGGCTTCCCAGTTAAATCTCTCTCAATCTCTGCATAAGAATTACCATGTATAATTGCTGTAATCATCATGTAAAGCTTAAACTGAAATGCGTTCATCTCTTTGTTTGCTTTAAAGTTTAATATCTGAAATATTTCGTTTTCATACTCTTTATTTTTTTTATCTTTAATTTCCACTGGAAGTTTTGCAACTTGCGTAGATAAAAAAATAACTCCCCTATGCATAGCAGACACTTTCATAGCCGTATCAGGCGTTACATTCTCGAACTCGCCTGCTGCATACGGTAGAACGACCCCCTGAGGATCACGCTTTCTACTTACTAGATTTTTTAACTTTTTTATTAAAGCCATTTATTTTTCTCTTTTTAATAACTGGTTTTTTTATTTCTTCTTCTTTAACTTCTTCCACTGGTGATTCTTCTTTAACTTCTTCCACTGGTAATTCTTCTTTAACTTCTTCCACTTTGTCAACTTTCTTCTCTATATATTCTTGTCCACCTCTGCATAACCAGTAATGAGCTGAACCTGTTGTTTCCGGAAATTCGTGTGGCATATCTTTTCTGTAAAGTGTTCCATTTGCTGAAATTTTATCTTCTTTAAATATAATCTTCATAAAATAACCTTCCAAAAAAAAGGGTAGAGCAATTCTGCCCTACCCTAAATTTTGATTCAAAGTTAATTAAACAACTTTATCATACATAGGAGCGATATTGTCTCCATACGCAATAAATTGAACATTAGCTAATCTAGCTGCAGCAGGGTCAGTTATTGTTGCAGAAATATACTTGCGTCCTTCTGCTAATTGATCTGCGTCAAATTCAAATACGTAGTAAGCAACAGCACCGTTAGCATCGTCATCTGTAACTGTATGAGCAGTTGAGCTAGGAGCAGCAACTTTAGTAAAAGCGGTATCGTCATCAATCTTCTTAAAATATGGAAGTTTGATCTCTAAATTAGCAGGGGTTCCAGCAGCTGCTAAAATGTGTTGTTGAAAAGCTATTGTAAAATCAGCAGCAGCAGAAGCCAAGCTAACAATACAAGCAATTCTTTGTGATTTCTCAATAGAAACTCTTGCAGTAGTTCTATTTTCACCATTTAAGTCAAGTAACAATCCTTGCTTAACTTGGTTTTTTTCTAAAAATAAATTATTCATAATCTTATCCTCTTTATTTAATATTAGTCTCTAGTAGCTAATGTTACGAATCCTGACATATTAACTGTGCCGTTTTCTGGTATTACAGGGGCGTTAAATGGACATAGACCGCCTACCCTGATAGAGAACTTAAATAAAACTTCATCTCTGTCAAAATAAACATGTGTACTAACGTCTTGCTTAATTCCTGTAGTCTTAACAGCCGTATATAAGTAAGATAAATCAACTAATGATATGTCACCTTCATCACCTAATGCTTTAGTGCCACCCATTTTAACCATTACCGGTCTGCCTAATAATGTTCCATAAGGAGCATCTGCAGCACCGTTCGGGCCGATATAAACAGGAACAGGACTATCTGCACCAGTTTTGAAAGCCATAAGTCTTAACTGTGGTAATACTTCTGGATGAACCATCCAAACTGATCTTGCGATAGCTGATGGAATCATGGCCGAATACATCTTAACGATGTTGTTGTAATTAACAGTAGCAGCCGTTTGGTCAGTTTCTTTAGCAATAGCAACTTTAAAGTTACTGTTTAAGAAACCTTGTGGTTTTCCAATTCCATTACCAGAAATTAGAGAAGAATTAACTTTATGGAAAATTGCATCTGGAGCTTCGCTTCTTATGAAAGACTCTAAAGCTGGTGCATCTTCTAATAATTCTTCTGATACGTTAACTAAAGCAGTTAACTTATGTAATCTGATAGTAGCTTGTCCAAACTCTGACTTACTCTTAACATAGTCGCCTAATTCTGGTGTCCAGTAAGCCTGTACGCCTGTTGCATCCCATGGAGCAACTTCACTAACTGGTAATACTATTTGATTACTGCTAGTATTAATAAGTCTAGTTCTTGATAATAGAGAATCATCTCCTGTAACTTTCTTAGCTACTTCACTTCTAAAATCTGTAGGAATTAAGAAACCGCCGTCTTCTCCGATGGAAGTCTGGCCAGCGTTGTTATAAACTTGTAAGCGTCTGTCAACGTTACCCCCAGAAGCTTGAGCAACTGATTTAAAAAATTCTCCCATGTTTTTAAATCCATGCTTTCTATCTTCTGCGCTTTCTTTAACTTCAACTCTTGCAGTTTCAGTTTTTCTGTTTGAAATTTCTAAATTTTCTTTCATTGAAATTAATTTTTCTTTTGTTTCAATGTTAGTTTTCAAGTTAGTAAATTCTTCGTTCAATCCGTTAATTATCTCAACATCTTGATCTGTGTAATTTTCGATTGCGTCAAATTCGGCAAGTCTGTTTTTGATCTCGCTCATACGCTCTCTCATCTCTTTTAAATTCATTTTTTCTTCTCCGTATGAAAATGTTAATATCTAAATTCTTGACTCAATGATGCGTATTAACGATCTATGAAGTCATTTACTTTGCTTTTTAGAGCAGTAATTTTATCTTTAATAGTTTTATTAGCTAAGTTTTCTATTTTAGGACTTCTCTTAATCCAAGGCTTATCAGCACTTGCAGCTATTTGATACTCATTGGCAAAAGTAGAATCAGCAAATCCAAGCTTTATAGCTTCGTCTGCTTCCATCCATGTCTCTTTAGCTAACATAGTTTTAATTTCATCTCTACTAAGTTTTGTTTTGTTAGCGTAGATAGAAATTAAGCTATTTTCGATGTCGTCTAGTCTGTCAATCGTGTCCTGTAAGTCTCTTGAGTCACCATAAGCAACCGTCCAAGGCTTATGAATCATAATCCAAGATCCCTCGCCCAAGATGATCTCATCGCCTGCCAGCATGATGATAGAAGCTATAGAAGCAGCAATACCATCTACATATACGATTACTTTAGCTTTATGCTGCTTTAGTCTGTTATAGATAGTTATTCCTTCAAAAACGTCACCACCAACAGAATTAAGCCTTAAAGTTATATTCTTAACGTCACGAATTTTATCTAATTCTTTTGAAAAGTAACTTGCAGAAATAGATTCTCCAAACATTGAATCTCCTATTTCTCCGTAAACGATTATCTCGGCATCTTCTTTGCCTTTGCTTCTGATCGTTAGATTTTCTGATATTTTATTAAAATTTATTAATTTATTCAAAAAACACTCCATGTTTTTAGTTTATATTGTATATTTTACAATCAATATTTGACAATGACAAATAAAAAAGGCCACTTAAAAATAAGCAGCCTTAACAAACAAAACAAATGGAAATTATCCTTTGGGAAAGGATTTTACAATAATAACACAAATCTATAAAAAACGCAAGCGTCTTTGATTATAAACTGAAGCTTTTCTCTCTTGCTCTTTGTCGTAAATAACGCCGCCAATCGCCATTATTAATGCTACTGCGAGGTCTATCTTTAATCGGTCATGTTCTTTTCTTGGAAATACGTTGTTATTTGCGTCTACTTTAGCAACTACGTTAGAGATACACCAACGCAATAGCGGAGATCCGTTGTGAACTAATTTAGCATCACGTATCAGAGCATCAAGTTTCTTCATAGGTTCCGACATATTGGAAACCGTCATTCTGAACTCGTAAACATTGATATTCGCTTTTTGCAGGCGTATCAAAGTCTCATTTGCCGACCAAGGGTCAACATTGCAGGCGGTAATTTTGAATTTTTTATCCAAATCATTAATTATTTCATCTTGAATCTTGGTAAAGTCGATAACCTCACCTGTCATAGTGTTTAAGTAACCTTCTTGCTTCCAACGTAGATATTGCACGTTTCTAGTATCTTCTATGCGTGCTTCTGGTAAGTATGATCTATCAAATATATAATATTTATCTTCCTTTTTGAATACCATCATTATGTTTGTTAAGTCTATTTTAGAAGATAAATCTAGCCCTATATAGACATTATTACCTAAAAAATCCTCTAATTTCAGTGACTTATCTTCGCATTCATCCCATTTTTCCATTGAAAAAAATTGGTGATGTGTCGTTTGCCATTTGTTAAGGTGCTTAACTAGAAAATTCGCCTGACTGGCTGGTGTCTCTGCAGCTTTCTTAGCTTTAGCTTCAAAATTTATCGGGTCAACACTAACGCCCCAATTCGGATTAACTTTTTTCCAAACCTCAGGATCTTGCCAATCGTCCTTATCGTCCATTTCATAAATTGACGAAAACCATGTATCATCTTTTACTTCGCCTTTTAGAACTTTCTTTGAGTAAGCGTATATTTCATAACCGATTCCCTCTAAATTAAAGCCTGCTGTGGAGATCATAAAGAATAAAGAGTCGTCACGTTTTGATAGAGATGAGTCTAGCACATCGTATAGTTCTCTTTTCCATTGATGAGTTTCGTCTGCAATTATGCAATTACCATTGTACCCATCACTAGTTGATGTGTCTGAGGATACCGCCCTCATGGAACCAAAAGAAGGTTTATGTTCAATATGATGAGCAAGAACTTTGGTGCCTGTAGCTTTTAGAAATTCCGAGTTCTTAGATGCCATGACTCGGGCCGAATCTAATACAATTCTAGCAGCTTCCTTTTTCGTAGATGCACAATATACGTCTGCACCGACTTCGCCATCTAAAGCAAGCATATATAACCCTATTTGTGAGGCTATAGCTGATTTACCAGAACCTCGAGGAACTTGTACGTAGGCTGTTCTAAATCTTCTGCGTTTAGTTTTTGAGTTCATAAAACCTAGCATGTAAGTAAAATCAAACTTCTGCCAAGGTTCAAATAATATATACTTGCTTTTCCAGTTACCTCCTTTGGCATGTTGGAACTTTTGCATTAGTCTCATAGCTCTTTCTGCATATTTCCAGTTTAAGAAAAAAGGAGGGTTTTTTTGTTTCGTTATTTCAATATCCTTAAAAAACCTATTAACCGCAAGAATTACTGTTTCTGGCACATTACGCTTGCCTAACTTAACGTCTATTGCGTACTGAAATCCTATATGGATGTTAGGGAATTGCTTGCTGTCGATAGGATTTTTCATCAAGCCCACTCGTCTTTATCTGTTTTGGCCGCTCCTTCAACTTTATTGATAGTTAAATTAAGTAACTTAGTATAATCTTTTATCATCACTAAGCACTTATCCCTTAAAGCGATTGAAGGATTAGGTTTATAGATTAAAGCACCTCTATCAGAATAAGTTTCGTAAGTATGACCATTCTTTTTTATGTTTTTGGTTAAAATGTAGTATTCATCAAATAAATCGCATAAAAGTTTTAACTGCTCTACGTGATATTCATTAAAGTTATCTCTCTTCTCTAATTGTTCTATACAGATACTCCATATTTTTTTATAATTTGCACTGACTTTTGATGGGCAATCCATGTTATCTCCTCTTTTTCCTAAAAATTTCAATATAAGAGTAGTTACATTCCTTTGATTCACTCTTTAAAGTTTTATGCAACAAACAGCAAAATTCTAAATCTTCCTTGAAAAACCAACAAAACTCGCATTTATCTGGTATGACGAATGTTCGTGCCTTTACGACTGAATTGTTGAGTAGTTTGTTAAACTGTTCATTTTTATTGATATTTTTTTGTGCTTTTACCATTTTTCCAACCATA
>SKGK01000091.1 GCA_007117465.1 Clostridia bacterium
CAAAGGTAGCACTAGAAAAGCAGCTTCATAAGGATATGATTATCCGTAATGAAGAAAACAACATTATTGTTGAAAGACCAAGCGAAATCAAGATGCATAAAGCATTGCATGGACTTACCAGAACACTTATTGCTAACATGGTAAAAGGTGTAAGCGAGGGATTTGAAAAAAACCTTGAAATTAATGGTGTTGGATATAGAGCACAAAAGCAAGGCAATAAATTAGTACTCAACCTAGGATATTCGCATCCAGTAGAGATGGAAGAACCAAAAGGTATAACTGTAGAAGTGCCAGCGCCTACTAAAATTACGGTTAAAGGTGCAGATAAACAAGTTGTTGGAGAATTTGCAGCGAATATTAGAAACAAGAGATTACCAGAGCCTTATAAAGGTAAAGGAATTAAATATGTAGATGAAGTAATTAGACGTAAAGAAGGTAAAACAGGTAAATAATAAGCGTAAGCATTTTTAAGCGCAGGAAGGGAGTGTAACTGTGTGATTAAACAATTTAATAGTAATGCAGCAAGACGCAGACGTCATGCAAGAGTTCGTAAAAAAGTAATCGGTACAGCTGAGAGACCTAGATTAAATGTATATCGAAGTCTTAAAAATATATATGCACAACTGATTGATGACACAGCAGGCAAAACATTGATTTCTGCTTCCACTTTAGATAAGGAGCTTAGCAATCTAACAAGTGGCGGCAACAAAGAAGCAGCCAAAGAAGTGGGTAAACTAATTGCTAAAAAAGCAAGTGAAAAAGGTATTAAAGATATTGTTTTTGATAGAGGCGGTTATGTTTATCACGGTAGAGTACAAGAATTAGCAGAAGGAGCCAGAGAAGGTGGCTTAGACTTTTAATAAAGGAGGTTTATTATGGCACAGCGCATTGACGCAAGCACTTTAGATATAAAAGAAAAAGTAGTAAATATCAGCCGTGTTGCGAAGGTTGTAAAAGGTGGTAGAACCTTCAGATTTAGTGCATTGGTGGTAGTGGGCGATGAGAATGGTCACGTAGGATGCGGAACAGGAAAAGCCGCAGAGATCCCCGATGCAATCCGAAAAGGAATAGAAGATGCGAAAAAGAACATGATATCTGTTCCAATGTTGGAAACAAGTATTCCACATGAGAATATAGGACGATATGGAGGAGGCAGAGTGTTCTTGAAACCTGCTAGTGAAGGTACTGGTGTAATTGCGGGTGGTCCTGTGAGAGCGGTATTAGAACTTGCAGGAATTAGAGATATTCGAACCAAATCATTAGGTTCTAATAATCCAAGGAATATGGTGAATGCTACTATCAACGGACTTGAAAATCTTAAAAAAGCAGATGAAGTTGCAAAGCTAAGAGGTTTGACCGTTGAGGAAGTGTTAGGTTAGGAGGGAATGGCATTGGCTAAACTCAAGATTACATTAAGAAAAAGCACCATTGGTTGTAAAAAAGACCAGATTGCAACAGTAGCAGCACTAGGTCTTAAGAAAATCAGAGATGCAGTAGAGCAAAATGATACGCCTCAAGTAAGAGGTATGATAAACAAAGTTTCACATTTAGTAGATGTTGAAGAAATATAAAGCAAGAGGGAGGTGTAGTACATGAAATTATATGAGTTGAAACCTGCACCAGGCTCAAAAAAAGCGCGTAAAACAAAGGGAAGAGGACATGGTTCTGGCAATGGTAAAACAGCAGGCAGAGGACATGGGGGTCAGAATTCCCGTTCCGGTGGTGGGGTGCGCCCTGGATTTGAAGGTGGACAGATGCCACTTTACAGACGTCTTCCTAAAAGAGGATTTACCAATATTTTTGCCAAAGAGTTGGTAGAAGTAAATGTAAATAAATTAAATAAATTTGAGGACGGCACAGAAGTGACGCCTGAACTTATGAAGGAAGCAGGAGTCATTAGCACGAAAAAAGATGGCGTGGTTATATTGGGCAACGGTGAGATTACGAAAAAATTGACGGTAAAAGCAACACGATTCAGCAAATCAGCTGCTGAGAAAATAGAAGCAGCGGGAGGAAAGGTTGAGGTGATGTAAAGTGTTTCAAATACTGAGGAATGCCTGGAAGATACCAGATTTAAGAAAAAAATTGTTATACACCATTTTGCTATTGCTAGTTTTTAGATTGGGATCTTTTATCCCTGTCCCTGGTATGAGTAGTGAGGCATTAAGGGAGTTAGTACAGGGTGAGAACTCTTTATTTGGCTTTCTGAATACACTTACAGGGGGGGCGTTTGAGATGGCGTCTATTTTTGCGATGAGCATATCCCCCTACATCACAGCATCGATTATCATGAATTTGTTAACGGTAGCCATACCAAGCCTCGAAAAATTAGCAAAAGAAGGCGAAGAAGGCAGAAAAGTTATTGCGCAATACACAAGATATGGAACGGTTATTCTTGGCTTTATCCAAGCAACAGGGTTGTATTTTGGACTAAGTGGAGCAGTTGAAACGCGCGGGCTTTTATCTTTTATAACCATTACGTTTACGTTTACTGCGGGTACTGCATTTTTGATGTGGTTAGGTGAGCAAATTACTGAAAAAGGTGTTGGAAATGGTATTTCTCTTATCATTTTTGCAGGTATTGTTGCGCGTATTCCATCAGGTGTTTTAGCTATTGGTGAATACTATCGCATGGGTGCCCTAAACATCTTTACGTTAACTTTGTTCCTTGCATTTGCCTTAGTAGTTATTGCGGGTATTGTTGCGATGACACAAGCTGAAAGGAAAATACCAGTACAGTATGCAAAAAGAGTAGTTGGACGGAAGATGTATGGCGGACAAAGTACGCATATCCCTATTAAAGTAAATACGGCAGGGGTTATTCCGATTATCTTTGCGATGTCTATTATGGCGTTTCCATCTACCATCGCACAGTTTTTCACAACCCCAGATCCAGATTCATTTTGGGCTGGTTTTTTAAGATTTATAGCACCTGATTCTTGGTTTTACGGAACATTTTATTTTATCATGATTATTTTCTTTACGTTTTTCTATACAGCAATCACATTTAACCCAATTGAGATTGCAAACAATATGAAGAAAAACGGTGGATTTGTTCCTGGTATCAGACCCGGAAAACCTACGTCAGATTATATTAATAGAGTGCTTTCAAGAGTTGTATTAGTAGGTGCGATTTTCCTTGGGGCAGTTGCCGTATTACCTATTTTTCTAAACTACACGCTTGATATCAACATATTCTTTGGGGGCACAGGATTACTCATTGTTGTTAGTGTTGCATTAGAGACAGTGAAGCAGCTTGAATCTCAGATGCTCATGCGACATTATAAGGGCTTTTTAGAATAGTAGAAAAAGCAGATAACCCATAAAAGGATAGGAGTGATACAAAGTGAAATTGATATTATTAGGTGCGCCAGGTGCAGGAAAAGGCACACAAGCCGAAGTACTTGCAGAAAAGTTTAATATTCCAGTGATTTCTACTGGCGATATTATAAGGAACGCACTAAAGCAGCAAACCGAGCTTGGTAAGCAGGCAAAAGATTATATAGATAAAGGTCTTTTGGTACCAGATGATGTTGTCATTGAAATTATTAGAGAACGTCTAAAGCAAGCTGATTGTGCAAATGGATATATTTTAGATGGATTTCCAAGAACGGTACCTCAAGCAGATGCGTTAGAAGCAATGAACATTGACATTGATAAAGTATTAGCGATTGAGGTTCCTGATGAGAAAATCATTGGACGTATTTCAGGAAGACGTCAATGTGGTGAGTGTGGTGCAACATATCATAATGAATACAAGCAGCCAAAGCAAGAAAGTATTTGTGATGTGTGCGAAGGCACGCTTATACAGCGTAAAGATGATGCACCTGAGACCGTTAAGCAAAGGTTAGAAGTATATCATGAGCAGACAGCACCGCTTAAAGCGTATTATGATCAAAAAGGGATTTTAGTACTAGCTTATGGACAGGAAGAAATTAAAGATACCACCAAAGAAGTATTTAAAGCGCTTGGAGTTGAAGCATGAAATGATAACCATCAAATCGACTAAACAAATTGAATACATGAGACATGCAGGTTCTATTGTATTTGAGACGCATAAGCGTTTAGAAGAAGCAATAAAACCGGGAGTCACTACAAAAGAGTTAGATATAATTGCAGAGAAATATATTTTAAGCCAAGGGGCTACGCCATCATTTAAAGGGTACAATGGATTCCCTGCAAATATATGTACTTCTGTTAATGAACAGGTAGTTCATGGTATTCCAAGTTTAAAAGCGTTAAAAGATGGCGATATTATTAGTATAGATATTGGTGTGAATTATAAAGGGTATCACGGAGATGCTGCGCGTACACATCCTGTAGGCACAATATCCGAGCAAGCTAAAAAGCTCATAACCATAACACGGGAGAGTTTTTATGAAGGCATGAGATATGCACGAGAGGGGAACCGTTTGTCGGATATATCTGCGGCTATTCAGCAGTACGTAGAAAAACAGCGTTATTCAGTCGTAAGAGATTTGGTGGGACATGGCATCGGTAGTCAAATGCATGAAGAACCTCAAATTCCCAATTATGGTAAGGCGGGCAGAGGGCCTAGATTACGTGCCGGAATGACATTAGCTATTGAACCGATGATTAATATGGGAAAATACCAGGTAAAGGTATTGCCTGATGAATGGACGGTTGTTACTACAGATGGAAGTTTATCCGCTCATTATGAAAATACAATTGCAATTACGCATAACGAGCCTGCGTTATTAACACAGGTGACAGAATAACAGAGGTGGTATAAATGGAAGTGTATCCGGGACAAATGGTATTTTCAAAGGCAGGCAGAGACAAAGGAAAAGCTTTTATTATTATTAAGCATGCGGATGAGCAATATGTTTATATTGTTGATGGTGATTTAAGAAGAATGGATAATCCCAAAAAGAAAAAGCTTAAACATTTAGAGATAACGGATTTAAAATCGGATTTTATTGCTAATAAAATAAAGCATTCGCATAAAATCACCAATGCTGATGTGCGTAGGTGCATAAGCACACTGATAGATGAGAGGGATAAAGCAAATAAAAGTCATTTGGTAGAAGCTAAGAAGGAGGGGTAATCCTTGGCAAAAGAAGATGTGATTGAAGTAGAGGGTACGGTAAAAGAAGCGTTACCTAATGCGACATTTAAAGTAGAGTTAGAAAACGGACATGAAATTTTAGCACATATTTCAGGAAAGTTAAGAATGCATTTTATTCGTATTCTTCCAGGGGATAAGGTGACACTTGAACTTTCTCCCTATGATTTAACAAAAGGAAGAATTATCTGGAGGGCCAAGTAGGTTATAGGTAAGGAGGGATTCCAGTGAAAGTAAGACCATCAGTAAAACCCATATGTGAAAAATGCAAACTGATTAAAAGAAAAGGCAGAATTCGCGTTATATGTGAAAATCCAAAGCATAAACAAAAGCAAGGTTAAGATAGTAGAAAGCTATTTGGGAGGTGTAAAGAGAAATGGCAAGAATCGCCGGTGTTGATTTACCAAGAGAAAAGCGCGTAGAAATAGGACTAACATATATATTTGGTATCGGTAGACAAAGAGCTAATAAGATCCTTCAAGAAACTGGCATCAATCCAGATACACGTGTAAGAGATCTTACAGAGGAAGAAGTATCTAAACTTCGAGAATATATCGATAAAAGCTTTAAAGTTGAAGGGGATTTAAGACGGCAAGTTGCGCTTGATATCAAACGTTTAATAGAAATAGGTTGTTATAGGGGTTATCGTCATAGAAGAGGACTCCCAGTAAGAGGACAAAGAACAAAAACCAATGCAAGAACGAGAAAAGGGCCTAAAAGACTAGTGTCAGGTAAGAAGAAGTAATCATGAGGGAGGGAATAATAAAGCATGGCTAAGGCTAGAAAAGTTTCACGTAAAAAACGTGAACGTAAAAATATAGAGCGTGGCGCAGCACATATTCGTTCAACCTTTAATAATACCATTGTAACCATTACTGATGTTGCTGGAAATGCAGTTTCATGGGCAAGTGCAGGTGGACTTGGTTTTAGAGGTTCAAGAAAAAATACGCCTTTTGCAGCACAAATGGCTGCAGAGACAGCGGCGAAAACAGCAATGGATCATGGTATGAAGTCAGTAGAAGTTTATGTAAAAGGTCCTGGGTCAGGTAGAGAAGCTGCAATTCGAGCGCTGCAGGCTGCGGGATTGGAAGTAAACTTAATAAAAGACATGACACCTATTCCGCATAATGGCTGTAGACCGCCAAAAAGAAGAAGAGTGTAATGAAAGATGGAGGTGTAAAGATACATGGCACGATATACTGGTTCAGTATGTAGACTTTGCCGAAGAGAAGGACAAAAGTTATTTCTCAAAGGTGATCGCTGCTATACTGATAAATGTGCTGTTACTAGAAGAGCATATGCTCCTGGTCAGCATGGTCAAGGCAGAAAAAAACCATCAGAATATGGTATTCAGCTAAGAGAAAAACAAAAGGCGAGAAGATTCTATGGGGTATTAGAAAGCCAATTTAAAAAATATTTTGAAATGGCAAACAAGCAAAAAGGAATTACGGGTGAGAATTTGCTTCGCATTCTAGAAAGCAGACTAGATAATGTTGTTTATAGAATGGGACTTGCAACTTCAAGAGCCGAAGCAAGACAGTTTGTATCACATGGACATTTCACAGTAAATGGTAAAAAAGTAGATATTCCTTCTTACTTGGTAGAGGAAAATGATGTGGTTGCTGTAAAAGAAAAAAGCCGCAACTCACAAAAAATTAAAGATGTCGTTGAAGCAATGGAAGGGAAAATTATTCCTAAGTGGCTAGATTTAAATAGGGATACTTTAGAAGGAAAAGTGGTAAGTCTTGCGACAAGAGAAGATGTTGATTTACCAGTTGAAGAGCATTTAATCGTAGAGCTGTATTCAAAATAATTGGATGTAAAGGCAGAAGCAAATGGGTCGCGTGTACTTTGCGCCCTATCCAGCTTCATGCTGGTTTAAATGGATAAAGCACTGAAATTGTCAATAGATAATATATGCAAACGTATTTTTCAATTGCGATTTTCAGAATAGAGAGAGATAAGGCATATGCATATATGTCAAAAGTTATGATGAATCAGTTGCC
>SKGK01000033.1 GCA_007117465.1 Clostridia bacterium
CATCTTATATGTTTTATATATTTTATCTTATAATATTTCTCCTACTAGTTTTTACAGATAGTTGAAAATTATGAATGAAAAGAAAGTTAATCTTTAAAAATAAAAATCGCTACCATAGGATAAGTGAATATCTACAATAGCGATTTTGAAACTAATCAATAATTATTTAGCACTCTAAATACTTTGAAATTTTATCAATGTATCCTAAATAATAATTGAGCACATTTTGAATTGATTTATATACTATTACATCATCAACTTCTTCATATTCATGAACTAGAATATTTCTTAATCCCGTTGAAGGTGCAATGCTTAATGCAAAATCCATTTCTAATATCCCATTTTCCGCTAAATCAATAAAGGAATTAAAGTAATCTTTTGATGGACCTTGCTTTAATTTCTTTAAAATCATATTATTAATATCTGTCGCACACTCTACAATAAGTTGGATTTCTCTTTCTATAGCTCTTCGTTTAGTTATATCTTTTAGATAATCTTCTGAATTAAGATTATGAGTTAACTGCTTAAATTCTTTATAATATTTTAACAAAACCCCTAATTTTCTGCATATCACTGCATTATCTAGCATCACTAATCACTTCCTTTACATCTTGCATAATCATACTCATTTCTGTTGCGATGGAAGGCTTTAACTCATAAAAACGTTTTATATAAAACAAGCTATATCTATCAAATACACCTTCAAATTTTTCATATAACACCCTTCCATTTATTCCAATTTCATATCTTAGTAAAGGTTGCGCTTTTCTAAGGTCAACTAAATCAATTTCACTTTTGCGATGATATTTTATTAATTCTTCTACAAGGTTTAACTTTTCCTCTGAAGTCATGTTATCCTCAGATAAAAAAGCAATGTCTATATCACTTTCGTTATGATAAAACGCTGTTTTATAGCTCCCAAAATAAACAAAGAATACAATATTATATTCCTTAGCAATGTCTTCAATTCTCTTATTATACTGATATAGCGCCATAGCTTCTAGCCCTCCCTATTTGTAGATATGTATTTGTTACAACCATTATACCCTTATCATATATCAATTACAAGAAAAATCTAATATTATGTTTCTAATCTAGTGTGCGTTATTGCTTATACGCTACCACTAGCATCTTTACAATGTCCTTAAACTGTCTTGCGCGGTGTAAAAAGCCTGCTAAATCTCTGCCCGTTTCTTTGTGCGTCATGTTAACATCATATTCTTCAATATGATACCCCTTACGTAAAATATCGATGGTCATCGCTACTTCTGCACCATATCCCGAGCCCAGTTTAATATCTTTTAGCACCTCACGCTTAAATGCTCTTTGCCCTGATAAGACGCTTTGTATATACTTCCCTCCTAACCGCTTCACACCCCAGCGGCTCAACCATTTTACGATTCCAAAACCACCTTTTCGCTTAGCTGCACCAAACCTTGCAATGGCTACATCACACTCCCCCTGCATAACAGGCTTTATAATTTTGGCTACTTGTTCCGCGCTACTACCCACATCTGCATCTAAAAAAACAATAATATCTCCTGTTGCTTCGCCTAGCCCTTTCATTAATGCTTTGCTTTTCCCTTGATTCACCTTGTTTTGTAATACAATTACACCACAACGTTTAGCATACGCTCCCGTGTCATCATTAGAGCCATCGTCGACTACTATAATTTCGTCCACCAACTCAGTCGACTTTGCATTTTGTATCGTCTTCTCTATAACATCGCTTTCATTATATGCGGGAATAATTATGCTTACATATTTCACGCTATCTACTCCACTTCTATAAATTTTGTGTGTATTTACTCAAAATCAGGTAGCAAATTTCTTGATGCTTCTTTGAGTCCAAAATTTCCCTGTGCACCTTTTAATACCATTAACATAGAGACTTTCCCAAGGGGTGTATCAATATTATCCACTGTCGAAAAACCTAATTCCTTAAATATATCAACCGCAGAATAATGCGAATTGCTCTTTTCTACAACAATAAAAGGAATGTCATGCTGCTGTATAATATTTAACATCGGAACATCGACGTTTTTGACGTATGCATCTCCATTTTTATTTGGCCCTACAAAAACAACGTAATCGATTTGCCTATCATATCGTCCATCCGCTTCAATGTAGTGCTTATTTGCCATTTCATCAATGACGCCTGTATATTTCCCAGTAATAATAGCATAAATCAAATTTTCTGCTACATATGACATGATATCAATATTCTGATTTTCTGGCAGTGGCGAAATTCTTTCAAATATATTAAATGCAAAATTGTTAAATGCTTCTGCCTCACTCGTTGTATTTAGGTTGCTTACCGATGTCGTCGATATAACATTTGCGCCTGCTTGTTCTATCCACTTTTTAATATCATCAACCTTTTTTTCTTCTCCGCTTACAACAAGCGCTATATTATACCCCTCTAACTGACCTTCCCCATATTGCTGACACAAATATTCAATGACCGTATCTTTAAATGTTAACTGCTTATACACACTTCCTAATTCTAATTTTAATTTATTTTTTTCATCATTCATCACATTTAGATGTTCTCCTAATTCATGCATCAGTTTACTCTGCTGGGCAGTCATGATCTGCTCTCCATTTAATAAAGAGCCAATAAGTATCCCAATACCTAACGCACAAAAAACAGCCATTACCGTAATGATATGATACATCATTCCTTTATACATACTCTTTCTCCCCCTATCCGCTCAATCCAAATCGTATTTGAAATAAATGAATGATTGCCCGCAAAGGTATATAAATCTGAATAACCGCAAAAATTGGTATCAGAACCGATATTAAAATGGGAATGCAGTAAGCTAGTTTTAACTTGTTCGCATATAGCTTGCTTACGCCTCTTGCATCTACTAACTTAGCACCTACTTTTAATCTAACTAACATCGTACTTGCCATTCCTCTGCGCCCTTTTTCCAAAAAATCAATCATATTAGAATGCGTTCCCACTGCTATAATCAGATCTGCTCCTTTTTCATACGCTAATAACATGGCAATATCCTCACTCGTTCCCGGAAAAGGAAATGCCTTGTGAACTAGGCCTAGTTTTTTAATCCGCTCAAGTCCTGGTGCTTGTCCATCGGTATAGGCATGTACAATTATCTCTTTGCACCGCTTTAGGCAAGTGTCACTCACGCTATCCATATCACCAATTATGATATCTGGCAGCAAACCAAATTCAAGTAATGCATCCCCACCGCCATCTACACCGATTAACACAGGTCTAAAATCTTTAATATAGCCTCGAATCGTCTTTAAGTCCTCTTTGTAATTACATCCTCTTACTACAATTAAAACATGTCTACCTTTTATGACTGTTAAAACAGCAGGCATATTTTTGCTGCTAAGTACTATCTCTTTTTCTCTTGCTGCATAATCCAATGTATTTTCAACAAATTTATCAAGCTCTCTTTCAACATTTTTTTGTGAGAGAGTTAAAATCTCTTCTACTTTCTTTTTATCTAATAATGCTACCTTTTTGCTGTAAGGCTTCATGTTAATAAATAGTGTATCATTTTTAATTTCAATGATATCCTTTTCTTGTATGTTATCATAAAAATGTTCTCCGATATTATCTACCAATACGATTCCGTTTTCTACTAGAAGCTGTGCACCTTTGGTTGGATAACGTCCTGATATGTTTTTTGCACAGTTGATAACGACCCTAACTCTTGTCTCAATCAAGGAGCATGCCGCTACTTCGTCTAAATCTTGGTGATCAATGACAGCAATATCATATGGCATTAAACGTTTTACAAGTTGTTTGGTTTTTTTACCTTTTTTCACATACCCTTTTGTCATCATTTTATCCATCCTATATATTCTATCTCATAATATTCCTTCTACTAGTTTTTACAAATATCTAAAAAATATAAATAAAAAACCTATATGGCAGACTTTTTTATCTACCATACAGGTTGAATGCTAACTTGACGCTTATTTTTTATTTTGTTTATCAACTCTTTTTTTCATTGCTTTGACTAAAAATCCGCCTTTGAACTTTCTAGGTTCATAAGACATAATAAACGCTTTAGGCTGATGTTTTTCAATAATCCCTAAAAGCTCTTGTTCTCGACTCCTTTTTGCAAGAATATCGAGTTTATAACGTTTGCTATCTCGCCCTTCTCCTTCATAGACCGTTACACCAAAACCTTGATCTCGCAAACATTCAATAAGCAACCCATCTCTTTCCTGTAAGTTTGCAGCTATATTGATATATCCAATTGCTAATTTTTGTTCAATGCGCGTTCCCATAAAAATTCCTGCTCCAAATCCTACTGCATAAACAAGCATGGCAATAACAGTTTGGTCTCCACTTAGAACAAGTGACAATCCAAATATATATACAATTGCCTCCATAAATCCTAATGATGCTGCAATGCTACTCATGTTCTTTACAACAAAGATTGTTCTTAGTGTAAAAATCGGTACATGAATAAGTTGTAAAACTAGTATTAAAAGAATCTCTTTCATAAGCCACCCCCGCTTTTTATCCTAACGCTTATATCGCAAAATGTCAATAGATTAAGAGAAACTCTCATTTACTTACATAATTTCTCCACTTTTTCTTTGCCTTATACAATGCTTTATCCGCTGCCATGTTAAAAGTTCTTAAAAAATTAAGTTCTAACTAAACTTTCCCCTTCGTATGATATATAGTTAATACAACAACGTATTTAAAAATAATACTATTATGTATAAAAGAGGTCATAAAATGTCCCTCACCTCTGTTATAAAAAACAGCGTAGAAAAAAGGGTGATTGAATATGTTACAGCAACTGCAAGCATTCTTTCCAATTATTATCATTAACATTATCTGTGGTATCTGTTTACTGCTATATGGTATCCACTTGATGAGTGATGCGCTAAAAAAAGCAAATACAAAATTGATTGAAAACACATTAAAAACCGTTACGCATCGTCTATGGCTATGTATTCCTGTTTCTATTGTCATCACTGCGATTATGCAAAGTAGCTCTGCCGTTACAGTGATGACCATTGGGTTTGTAAAGGCAGGCGTGATGCGATTTCCTCAGACGATGGGTATCATTTACGGTGCCAATATTGGCGCAACTTTCACTGCTCATCTTATGTCTTTTAATATGGGAAGTTTAACAATACCACTGCTCTGTGTGGGTCTGCTTTTAAGAATATGTACAAATAAAAAAAAGCTACATTACATTGCTTTTTGTTTTATTGGACTTGGTATGGTTTTTTTAGGTCTTACGTTACTACAAATCAATGTCCCATACCTTGCTAAAAATCCCCGCACTTACGGATTATTTGCAACATATGGTCAAAATCCCTATACCGCCATTCTTATCGGTACGATTGCCACCATGATTGTCCAAAGTAGTAGTGCAACCATCGGTATTACCATTGTACTTTTTAACCACCAATTGATTCCTTTAGAAAGCGCACTGGGACTCACGATGGGCATTAATATGGGCACGTGTATCACCGCACTGCTTGCGAGCATAAAAGGCGGTATTGCCGCACGTCGTACAGCATGGGCACATACACTTTATAATGTTATTGGCATGGCTATTTTTGGCGTATTTCTACTAAAGCCTTTTACTAAGCTTGTGCTATGGGTAACGGCTGCCTTAAACCAAGCCGATATAAGAATCATTGCAAACGGTCATACGTTATTTAACATCTTAATTATGCTGCTATTTTTGCCTGTCACCAAACAGTATGTTGCTTTTATTCAAAAAATAATCCCCAAAACATCCAGCGCTACAAAAAAGCGCTATTAATAATACCAAAATCCCTTGCAATACGGATATGCCCCCCACGTGCTTATTCGCCTTTAAGTTCTACAACTGTTACACCTGATTCTCCTTCGCCGTACTTCCCTAAGCGAAACTTTTTCACATGTTTATGACTTTTTAATATATTGTGAATCCCTTTTCTTAAAACACCTGTGCCTTTCCCATGAATAATAGTAATTTGTTTTAGACCGCCAAGCATCGCATCATCTAAAAATTTATCTACATGCATAAGCGCATCCTCTAACATCTGTCCTCTTACATCTACCTCTGTCGAAATATTAGAAGCTTTGGCAACACCTAATTTGCCCATACCCCCTGATTTATTTGTAACTTTATTTTCCTCACTTACTTTTCTCAAATTTGAAAGATGTACGTTAATTTTCATAATCCCTACTTGTATCATCACTTCTTCATTCGCATCGGGCGCAGATATAACCGTCCCTTTTTGATTAAGTGTTGTAATCTCTACTCTATCACCGGGTTTAAGATTTTTAGGTAATTTTGCATACCTTTTTTGGGGCATAACCGTTTTTGAAAGCTTCTCGTCTAAGGTGTCTTCTTTTTGTCGAAGCTTATTTCTTGCATCTTCAATCTCTTTGTTGGCAATAGCATCCGCCTGCTGCTCTTGCATTTTCTTTAATGATGCAATAATCTCTTCTGCTTCTTCTTTTGCCTGCTGGATAATCTTACGCTCCTGTAGCGCTGCTTCTTGATGCATTTTCTCTTTTTGTTCATGAAACTTGTGTTTTTGCTCTTCTAATGTTTCTTTTAGCGCACTTGCTTCCTTTTTATAACGTATCGCTTTTTGTTTTTCTTGCTCTGAAATATACCGATTTTTCTCAAGTTCAGAAATAACATCTTCAAAGCGCATATCTTCTTGTGTAATCAGTGTTTTTGCTCTATCAATAATCGGTTGTTGTAAATTCAGACGCTTAGAAATTGCAAAAGCATTACTTTTTCCTGGCACACCAATCAACAGCTTATACGTAGGTTTTAATGTCTCTACGTCAAATTCACAGGCTGCATTTTGGATACCGGTGGTAGAAAGCGCAAATAATTTTAGTTCGCTATAATGCGTTGTCGCAGCTGTTCTAGCACCTAATTGATGTAAGTGTTCTAAAATTGCCATCGCCAGTGCGGCCCCTTCCACTGGGTCTGTACCTGCACCTAGCTCATCAAATAGCACTAAGGATCTTTGGTCTACTTCATTTAATATATTTACAATGTTGGTCATATGCGATGAAAAAGTACTAAGACTCTGTTCTATACTTTGTTCATCTCCAATATCTGCAAAAACCTTATCAAAAACAGCCATCTCACTGCCATAGTCTGCTGGTATCTGCAGACCTGCCTGCGCCATGAGTGTAAATAAGCCAATGGTTTTTAACGTTACTGTCTTGCCGCCTGTATTAGGTCCTGTAATCACCAATGTGTCAAAATTCTTCCCTAGATAAATGTCGGTTGCGACTACCGTTTTTTGATCTAGAAGGGGATGCCGCGCTCTTTTAATATTAATATATCCTACATCATTTATTTCAGGCTGCACAGCATGCATAGCAATACTAAGTTTCGCTTTTGCAAATATAAAATCCAGTTCTATAATAATCTTTGCATTACTTGAAATGGTTTGGAGGTGCTCACTTACATCTACGGTTAACGCTGCTAGAATCCTTTCAATCTCTTGCTCTTCTTTGCTACGAAGCTGCCTTAATTGATTGTTGGCTTCTACCACTGCCATTGGTTCAACAAATAAGGTTGCACCGCTTGCAGAAGAATCATGCACAATACCTGAAACCATCCCTTTATATTCTGACTTTACAGGCACTACATGTCGATCTCCACGCATCGTAACAATGGGTTCTTGCAGATACTTTTGATACTTGGGCGACTGAATCATTTGCGCGAGCAAATCTTTCACTTTGTTCGTTGCGCTTTTGATTTGTCTTCGAATGCTACTTAGTTCACTGCTCGCATGGTCTGCAATTTCTTGTTCACTAATAATACAATCTTTAATACTTTGGACAAGCGCGTTTAGTATTTGTATATCTTCAAAAATGGGGTCTAAACAAGTGTAATGCTCTTGTGTACCATCTGCAAGTGGTTTTCTATTTTCTTTGGCGTATTTTTTAACCCGCTTACTAATACTTAACACATTCGCAACTTGTAATAATTCTTTCGGGCTTAATATAGCACCGATTTTCACACGCCTTAAAATATTATCAATATGGTAGAGCGCACCAATAGGAGCATTTCCTTTTCTCAAAATCATGGTAACAGCCTCATCTGTCTCTTGCTGCCACTTTTTAATTTCCCCAAAATCTATAGAAGGGGTAAGTTTTTGAATATATTCTTTTGTAGTAGTAGAAGCAGCATGCGCTGCTAGCTGCTCTAATATTTTATTGTATTCTAATACTGTCAATGTTTTATTATGCATCTAATTCCCTCTTTATTAATCAATGAATTTGTTATCATTATAACATACTTTGGTAAAAATAAAATAGCTTTCCATGCAATGATATCAAAACGTAATGAACTTGTAAAATTTCTACATGGAAACCTAATACACTTGTTGTATAATCACTATACGGGTGCATAAAATTTATTTGAAGAATATTCTGGAAGGAACGTTGCGGAAAGGGTTAGAGCCTATTAACGCAGCGAAGGAGAAGCATCATCTACTGTTTGAGCGTTAGCGAGTTTGATGCAGTCCGTAGCAAGTTTATAGGCTCTTAGCCTTGTAGAAAAGTGATTGGAATAATATTCTTCAAATAAATTTTATGCACCCTCCCTATACCTATTTCTTACATTTTCCTAAAACCGCATATGCATCATGAGGATGAATAGATTCTTGGTGTCTACTGCTTACTTTAAACCATGTAATCCGCTCATCTGCATCTAGCTTCTGTGCAACTAACCTTACCATATCCTCTACAAAACGCGGATTTTCATAAGCCTTTTCCGTAACGTATTTTTCATCTGCTCTTTTTAGCACAGGATAAATCTCACAACTACTGACATCCTCCACCATTCGTATTATTTCTTCTATCCAGACGATTTGATGATACCGAATTGATATTTGTACATATCCGCGTTGGTTATGGGCGGAGTATTCACTAATCTCTTTTGAACACGGACATAGTGTTGTAACGGGTATCTCTACTGTTAATATAAAGTCATATTTGCCGCACTTTTTATCATCAATTTCATTTAAAGATGCTTCGAATCGACATTTATATGGCATTGTCCCTTCATAACCCGTTAGAGGTGCCTTCTTTTTTATAAAATAATCAAAAGACATATTAATATATGCATCATTACAACCTAATTTTTGCGCCATTAGACTTAGAATATCTTGTAATTCATCAGGTACCCAGCCTCGTCCACTTAACTCTTCTAATAAGAGCGGCAATCTGCTCATATTGATTCCTTTTAAATACCTACTTAAGCTCACGCCCATATCAAACGCTGCTACAGTAGCAATTACTTTCCCTTCCATCGTCTGTACATTGATTGGAAATTGGATGTTATTTACGCCCACTCTATCAATTTCATATTTATAATCTTTTACGGTATTTTGAATATCTTTCATTTCTAAATAACTCATCCTATCTTTTTTTTATTAAACGCCCCGCATCTCTGGTGGCCATATCATTTTATGGAGCTGTAAACTGATACGTATTTTTAACTGTTCTGATAACAAAGGGTGTTGCTTTAAGGTATCCACTATCTCTCTCGCATCCATCTTGCCATATACAGGTGAAAAATTAATTACAACATCATGTGCCTTAAAAATATCTTTATATGCTTCGATAACATCAAGCGCATATGCAATATCTAGTTGCCCACTTACGACAAATTTAAGCTCATCACCTTCTAGAAGTTGCTTAAAATTGTGCTCAAAAATGTTATATTGGTGCATACTAGAACCTGGGCATTTTATATCTAACGTATACTGCACTTGTGCTTCTCGACTACCGCTCATAAAAAAGGCTACCTCTTTTTGGCTATACACCTCGCAGCTGCCATTTGTCTCAATCCTTACCTGCAGGCCCTTAGATGCTAGATATAAAGGCAGATATCTTTTAGGCGTGTCGTGCTCTAACGGCTCTCCCCCTGTACATATAACATCCTTACATCCTAATGTTTTGACTTGCTGATAAATCTCATCAAGCGTTAGGCACATATTGTCTGCATACTCTTTCTCATAGCTATACGTTGTGTCGCAATAACTGCATCTAAGGTTGCATCCCGCTACCCTCACAAAAGTAACAAAAAAACCTGATGTAATGCCTTCTCCAGAAATACTTTTAAATATTTCCACTACTGGTATTTTATCTTGCTTTATCTGTTTTTGATTCATACCTCTCTTCACACCTCCACAGCTTTGGCAAAACTCGTAGGTGTTTCCCATACCGCCACACCTTTTACGATTATATTGTATTTTGACAACTCTTTTTGTAAAATTTCTAAAAAAGCTTTTGCCATTTGTTCTGCTGTAGGCTTATAGGTTACAGATGCGATTTTTTTGTTATGCTTTTTTAATAATACAGCTAATTCATGTTCAAATGTATCAGGTGATTCTACCCAATACATAAACGCATGATCTAATGGCTCAATAATATATGCTGACACAATATCTTTTAGTTTTTTAAAATCTATTACCATACCATCTTCTGATTGTTTTGGCAGTGATAATACTTCCCCACTTCGCTGCGCTACTTCTACTTGCATCTTATACGTGTGTCCATGAACATTTTTGCATAATCCTTCATGACAAGCAAGCATATGCGCCATGTCCCATGTGAATTCTTTGGTTACTGTAATCATCTGTTTTATCCTCCATCACAAATTAGGCATACGCAATCGGGTCTTTTGCCCCTGCTTCTTTAAACGCTTTTAATCTTAATACACAGCTATCACATTGCCCACAGGCTTTATCTTCTCCCCTGTAGCATGACCACGTTAATCCATAGTCCACTTTTAGTTTCATGCCTAATGTAATTTCTTCTGACTTGGTCATGTTAATAAACGGCGCATGAATTTTTATTTTCTTATTGTGTTCAACAGCGCATACCGTTCCTAGATTAATTGTATTTTCCATTGAATCAATAAACTGCTGTCGACAGTCAACATATCCTGAATAATCAACTTCACTCACCCCTATAAATATATCCTGTGCGCCAATGGCTTCTGCATATGACGCACCATAAGCAAGGAATATCATGTTCCTAGCAGGTACATACGTGACAGGAATATCCTTTCTGTTCTCATCTCCACTAGGAATGTCAATCTCTTTATCAGTTAATGCCGACCCTCCCCATTCTTCCATGTTTGTTTTTACAATAATATGATCTGCAACGCCTGCCTCTTTTGCTAACTTGCCAGCACATGCGATTTCTTTGTCATGGCGCTGTCCATATTCAAAGGAAATAGCATACACCTCATACCCTTGTGATTTAGCAAGATATAGCGCGGTTGCAGAATCCAATCCTCCTGATAATAAAACAACTGCTTTTTTCATCTTTTATCCATCCTCTCTTAACTTTTTTTATAGATAACGCACACTAGCATTAAAAATATAATAGTGTGGAAGCAACATTATGGAGAATCTTAGAGATTGTTTACGTAGCAGAGGAAAAGCGGCTTCAACTGTCTGAGCGTAGCGAGTTTTGGAGCCCGCCCGAAGCAAGTAATACAAGCTCTTAGTTTCGGAATTTTAGTTGCTGGAATACTATTATATTTTAAGTTTTACAATGCGTTATCTATATTCATATACTCCCCATAATAACAACAGCCTATAGCCCCATTAAATTGAGGGTCTTTTAGCATAATAACTTCATCATAATCATTTTCTAGGTAATATCTTAGTGCTTGATTTTGCGCCGTTCCTCCAGACAAAACGAGCTTTCGTCCTTTGAATTTGGTAAGAAGCGGTCTTAATCGCCTATACATCGAATAATTTACTCCTGCACAGAGCGCTTTAACAGAGCACCCTTCTGCTATCTTACCGATAAGTTCAGATTCAGAAAATACCGCACACGTTGCATTAAGTTCTACAGGATTTTCATATTCCTTTGCCATCTCCTCAAGAGGCATCTCTAGTACATTGGCCATATTTTCTAAATATCTACCGCAAGAAGCTGCGCATTTCTCGTTTAACTCTAGGTCTGTAATCATACGTTTTTCTACTTTTACAACTTTTACATCTTGTCCACCCACATCTAAAAGAATAAAATCTTGTAACTTTGTCTGATAAAACGCACCATATACATGCGCCTTTAACTCATTAATGGCTTGAAAGCGCTTAAGATCCGTATTATTTCTACCATAACCTGTCGAAACTGCTGTGTCTATCTCCTCTATTTTTAGTTCGTCAATATTCACAACTACTTTTTCATTAAACATACAATAATCTCTATAAAAGGACATTGTACTAATCTTACGTTTAAAAACAATATTCCTATCTTGCATTACTACAATTTTTACTTCTCGACTCCCAAGGTCTATCCCTAAACTTCTCACCCCGTGACCTCCTTGTAATCTAACAACATGTCCAAAAATGCTTCAATTCTAAGTTTGGTTCTTGAATCAAGCACGTTTAATTTATCGCCTTCAATATTTAATACTGGTATATTTAGTGTCTGTTTGATAACAATATCTTCAATTGCTCTATGGCAAAAAGCTTGCGTATAATGAATAATCCCGTCTAATGATCTTTGCTTTACTTGCTTTTGGATTTGTTCAAGTCTAAAAGTCAAATCATACGGATAGGTATAATCATAATACTGCTGATAAATATTTAGCGCTTTGTCCGCCCTTGGAAATGCAAATTCTCTTTGTACCTCGTTATATACAAAGCCAGCATTAAACTTTGTTACATATTCATATAAATCTCCCGTCATAGGCGGAACACCGATATATCCTAGTCTCAATTTGCTACTTACAGGTTGTCTCCCCTGTATTTCTAATAGTTTAGTGTGTAATTCACACTCAAACTTATCTACATCTCCATTAAAATCACTCATACACAGCTGATATAGATGATTCTCAAAGCCCGTTACCTTCTTGTCTATATACGTAGATTTATCTAATCTCTTTCCTAGCTTTCGTATTTTGTTTAATCTCGTCCTAACTTTTTCTACCTCTGCTAATGTTACATCAAACGTCTGCATAAAACGCTGGATTGATGCTTTGACATCTTGTAGCTTATGGCTGCACGGGTAAGAAAAAGGATATATCTTTATTCCTCTCATTTTTAGCACTTCAACTAAACAGCCTGTATTGGAACAATCTCCCTCCATAACACCTACCACTTCTTGTATTGCATGCTTAAGACACGCACCATATATACCTTTAATCCATGCACAGGAGCTCTTAGGAAATCCATCTCTTTCTGCAATATCAATATATTCCATGTGCGCTTTTGAAGTAATAAATAGGTTATTAAGGTCAATCACACTATATCCAGCTGCAAGTAACACTTCAATTGGTACCGTTGTGGTAATCCCTATTGTTTTCATCTTTCACCTCATTATTTTGCAAACAAAAAAGGGACATAATTGTCCCATCTTCTAAAATAATTATCTATAACATACGTTAATAGATAAAGTCCTAGTTTTTTTTATAGACAGGATGGTTACGAACTGTCTTATTTAATTTTCTATCTTAGTATAACAAAATTAATGTAAAATTTCTTTAATAACAAATATCTGCAACACCAAAAAGATTAATATCGTCAGTATAATGGGAATATTTAAAAAAGCTACTTTTGTATGCGCTCCCTTACTACTAATGCTATCTTTAGGCTCCCACTGTGTAGTATTCTTGATTAGCATTAACGCTGACACAAAAAGAAAAACAGCTGCAACAGCAATTAGTAAAAAGTAGACAGGCTGATTTATAAAACCAAACTGCTGCTCATAGTTTGTTACACCATAATCAATCAAAAGTGCAACTGCATTATTAATAAAATGCGCTAAAATACCTGCAAACAAAGAACCTGTACGAATCACAATGTAGGCAAATACTATACCAAAAAAGATTGGCCCTATGAGATTTTTAATATCTCCATGCATAATACCAAAAAAGATTGCTGAAATTACAATAGCCGCACCCGTTCCACGTCTTTCATACCCTCTTAGAACAACCCCTCTTACTAACACTTCTTCACATATCGCTGGGAATACTGCGATAATAACAATGGAAACCATTAATCCTGAAATAGTATCTGGCGTAGGAAAAGGCGAAGGAGGAATCTCTCCAATCCAATCTAACAGCATCATGACAGGCATATTAAGTAGGATCGCTACAAGTTGCCCTGCAATAGCCATGACGGTAATAACAATAATATGAAAAAAAGACAATCGCCTTATGCGCAAGACTTCTTTTATATCTACTTTTTTATACTTCAAATAAATAAGTGCAGGTAATAATATGGCAAAGATTTGTGTAAATAATATTAATGCATATATTTCATTTGTGCCAAAGACCATCTCTTTTTGCTCCGTTAGTAAAAAAAGTATAGCCATTATAAAACCAATGACAAAACCACCACCAATTTGTAACACCATTTGGATTAAAATGAGTGCGTTGCTAGCTCTTACGGTTACCCTACCTCTTGTATTCATTTTTAATAATCCCCTTTTCTGTTATAATCATATCTACTTTCTGATCGTGCTCTTCACAGGGAATATGCTCAATTACCTGATACGCAAACGCCAACCCTATACAATAAGCATTGTTAGACACGTTACACAGTAAGCGGTCATAATATCCCCCACCATATCCTATTCTATAGCCTAAAACATCATACAAAACGGCAGGGACTAGTATTACATCTAACTGTCTAACGTCAACCTTTCGTATGTATTCTTTTTTGGGCTCTAAGATGCCATAACTGCTTACTTCCAGCTCTCTATCCATATCCTTCAGTTCTGATAGTATAAGTGTATGACTTGTTGTATCTGTAATGGGTACCACTATTTTTTTGCGATTTTTAATAGCATTGCTTATAAATGCGCGTGTCATCACTTCATGATTAAAATCAATATAGGTCATAATGGTTGATGCATGCTGATAACATGGCAATGCCATCAATTTTTCTATAATACTTTCACTTTTAAAATATACTGCTTCATCTGATAATTGCTTTTTTAGCTGCAAATATTTTCTGCGCAAACTTTTTTTATCCATATAGCGCTCTCCTAAATATCATGCTTTGTATTTTTAGTGTTCTCCTAACTAACTGTCCAACCGCTAATCTTTCTAAATATCTATCTTTCTACAAAAAATATACCAGCACATAATAACGTAGCACATATAAGGTGCTAAACACGACTAGCTGCAGTAATAGCGCTACTACTATTTTACCCTTTTGCATATGAGAAAACACTTGACAAACAATGGTATAGCACAAGCGATAATAGATAAACAAAATGGTTACTAAAATGATGGTAGAAATAACCCACCAACTCGGAAACATCCCCATATACACAGCCATACATCCTATTAAAACCACTGCTGTTACGATTATAATTTCTTTAACTGCAATTAATGAAGGTCTTGTATTGATAGCAAATACTTTAAAATGAGCAATCGGCATTAGGAAAAAAGGGAGCGTCATGCCAAAAAGAGCTCCCGTTATTATCCGTATGATATTGGTAGTACTTCTTAGTCCTAAATAAGAGCTTACACCATCTACGCCCATAGGAATAATCATAAGACATAGTATCACTGTTATCTTTAGCGCTGGCGGCTTATCACACTTCCATCTTTTTTTTATCATAAGATAAACAAGTGATACAAACATCCCAATATAAATACCCGTATCTCTTGCACATACTGGTAAAACAGTTTCATTTATCATTAAGCTTCTCTCAGGAAGCTGATGACAAATCAAAGAACCTAACCAATCATAAAAAGCCCGCATTCTTCCACTCCAGTTCTCACACATCTACAATATACCTTTCACTTTTGAAAAATCATAGTCTCTAGTATTATATCAAATTTTTAGTTCTGCCTTGTTAAATATTCCATATTATGTCTTAAACTGACCTATATGATTATTAATTGTTAATTAGTTATATTACTGCTGAAACTGTTCAAAAATTTCTGGTCCCATCTGTTCCATAAAATAAAATACAAACACAAAATATGCTATACAACATAAGCATACTGCTAAGAAAATCACTAGTGTTCCTATTAATAAGGCTTTACCAAAAGATTTTCGATCTGTATCTCCTTCACTATTCATATAAATAATCGCCATAATAATGCCTACTAATTGACCAATCAATGGAATGGTTGCAACCATTGTAATAAACACCTTAAATCCATTACTAAGTGGGTTTCTACCTTCTTGATCACCTTGAGATGTAGACATTCGATTGTCTGTCATCAATTGACTATCCTCACCACTGATTTCGATATCCCCCTCTGTATTTTCTACTTCTATCTTACTGCCACAAAAAGGACACTTTGAGGTCATATCCTCAATCTGTTCCTCGCAAAAAGGACATTTTTTCATTTATAATCACTCCCTATTTCCTTCTTTCTACTCTACTTAATTATTCGATAATTATATGAAATATCCTCTTTTTTTTTAAAAAAAGAGGATATTTTAATATTCTTGCTGCCTATATCATCTCTATGTTGTTAATTCTGTCTATTTTTTTCAAAATACATGCCTTTTACATACTCATCTTGGAAGGCAGTTGTAGAAGATAGATCTACATAACCCGTCATATTTTTTATAATATTGCATCTTTCATAATACTTCGTTGAAATCATTGACATCATTGCACCACTTCCCGCTGCATTACCAAGTGCGACTACTTTGTCTTTGAGCTGCTTTGGAATAAGACCAATATTAGCCGCACTGTCTTTATCCATGAAACTTCCAAATCCCCCCGCCAAGTAGATTGCAGAAATTTCTTCCACTGATATGCCTACGTGTTTTATAAGAATATTAATGCCTGCTGCTATTGCTGCTTTTGCAAGCTGTATCTCTCTTATATCCTTTTGTGTAATCACAATAGTTTGTCCATTGGCACTTTGCTTTGCATCTACGATCACAAAGGCAGGAATATCATCTTCTTCTATAATACGATTTCTAAACGCCATGCCTTTTTCTATCTCAATTTCATCCTCGTCTACAATTCTACCTGTTTCATCAATAATACCAAGATCAATGAGTACAGATACTATATCAACTATACCGGAGCCACAAATGCCTATTGGCTTACTATCTCCAATGGTGTAATACTTTAATTCATTGCCTTTAACACATACTTTGTTAATAGCACCACTAATACCGCCTACCCCATATTTAATATGTGCACCTTCAAAAGCTGGACCTGCCGCCGTTGAGCAGCACACAATTTTCTCCTTATTCCCTAAAGCAATTTCACCATTAGTGCCGATATCTACTAATAAAGAATACGTATCACTTTCTAACATTTCACTTGCATTAATGGCCGCTACAATGTCCGCCCCTACATAGGCTGACACCGAAGGCAACAAATACGCGAGTCCATTTTCATGAATGTGTAGACCTAGCTCTTTTGCACGGCATGTCTGCTCTTGCGTACTTACGGGAATAAATGGCGCCGTCGCAATATGACGCGGCGAAATACCTGCTAATAAATGCATCATGGTGGTATTGCCTGCTAACAAAACAGCATAGATTCTCTCTATCACTAGATTGTTTTGCACGACAAGTTCGTTTATAAGCGTGTTTAGCTGTTTGATAATCGCTGTTTTAAGTTGTTCTAATCCCTCTTCCTGCTGTATCGTATGTGTAATCCTCGAAATGACATCTGCACCAAAAGATTTTTGTGCGTTTAGCCTAGAAGATACCCCTACTTGTTTACCGCTAGCTAAATCTAGTAAATAAGCAACAACCGTCGTCGTCCCTATATCTACCCCAATGCCATAATGAGCATCCTGCGTATTTCCTGGTTCAATGGAGATAACTTCACTATCATTATACACAACCGTCAGCTCATAATCATTTTCTCTGAGTTTTTGCGGTAGGATTCGTAGTAGCGGTAAAGAAATGTGCATATCTTGTTTGTTTAGTGCAGCCATTACTCTTACTGCATCATCTCTTTGGTCTTTGACAGTAGGTTTATCAATTTCTATAAACTTTTTTTTCACAATCGGCAAAGCATCTACCGCATAGGCTGTGCCTGCTGTCATAATATTTGCTGTTTTTTCTGTATCTAATATTACTTCCATATCTCCTTGTACCACTGTCTTACAAGCAAGTCTAATCCCTTCTTGCTGCTGCACTTTAGAAATGTTTTTCTCTTCATCAGGATGTACAGGTGATACACCATTACCTTGAACCTTTACTTTACATTTCCCGCATAAGCCCTTTCCGCCACAAGGTGCATCTAAAAAGACATCATTCTTGCTTAGAGCATCCATGAGTACTGTATCCGTATCACAGGTTAGTCTTTCTGTTTTACCTTCTACTAAAACCATTATATTATATTTTTTTTGTTCCAACATAAAAAACCTCCCTATTATATGCTTTTTTCTATCATATACCATACGGAAGGTTTTTTCTATAAATATTTCAAAATTTTTTGTATTAATCTATTCTATTTTCATACCACATTTTGAACAAAATATAGCTTCACGCTGATTTTCATGACCACATGACATGCAGTATTGTACTTTCTTAAGCTCAGCTAATTTGTCTTTCATTTTTTTAATATGTTCAAGCTCATCGTCAATTTCACTGCATTTTTCCGATATTTCATTCGATACGTTATCTTGGGTTTCACATGCTTTATGAACTGTCTTACCTAACTCTTTATAAAGCTTATTTAAAGCAGATTGTGCTTCACTAATAGCCATATTCATCTTCGTAATTTCAACTAGTTCATTGGATTTTCGCACTGCCTTTTTCGCTGTCTTAGTAAGCTTACTTGTTATTTCATCAAACATTGCCATAATAATCCCCCCCATTTTATAATCATTCATTATATATTATCGGCATTTTCTTCCTCTTTATGTGGCACTACATTATTTTCTTCTTGCGCTGGAGAAATTAATGTAGCAATAACCTCATGGGTCTTGGTAATTAACGTTAGCTCCTCTGCAAATTCCATGTCTTTTAGCGTATAGCTATCGCCTACTGCTAAACTGCTCAGATCAGCCGTTAAGTATTTGGGTACGTTATTAGCCATACACGCTACCTCTACCTGACTTCTCTGCTTTTGTAAAACACCACCGCTTTTTTTGATATCTTCTAATCCAATAAATCGAATAGGAATGTGCGTATGCACTCTCGTCTCTTCATTGATTGGTTTTAAATCAATATGTATCACCTGGTTGGTAATCGGATGATGTTGTATATGCATTAGGATACTTTTAATCGCATCATCACCCACTTGAATCTCCACTAATGTGTTACTGCCATAGTTTTTAATCAGATAATCTAACGCTTGCTTCTCTATTTGTACCATCTTATTGCATTTTTCGTCATAGATGACGGCTGGTACATAGCCTGCTTTTCGCACTCTTTCTGAACTTGCTGATCCTGCTCCAATCCTATAGTCTACCTCTATACTGGGTATATTCATATCTATACACTCCTTGTAAATCTTTTTACAAGAAGTATGTCCCACTTAACGTCCCTTTAAACATTTATTAAAAACTTCCCTCATTATTCCAATCCGAGATAATGCTTTTAGTAATCTCAGGATGTGTTTTTTGTGTAACTTCAACCATGTCTTCATCATTGATTTTGATCCATATAGAAACATCATATTTATCTTGATATGACATCACGTTATCCATAAACGTAATTGCTTCAACTGCATTTTGATAGACATACATCCACTCAATCACATCTGAATCTGCATGTGATTTTTTGTCATAACACTTATATAATAGCTTTTCAATCTCCCCCTCTTCTCTAGACATCAAACTAATTGTGATTAACATATAAAAACCCTCTCTGTTAATAATATCGTTCTTTGAAAAAACACTTCTTTCTTAAAAATGTTTTCCTGACCAACCATCTAACTGTCCGATTTTCTACCTAATTAAGTATATCATTTATATTATTCCTATTCAACACGATATAGGCAAATTCCTTTATGTAATTTTTTCAAATCATATGCATGTAATAAAAGGAACTGGAAAAACTATTGCAGAGGTGATAAATGTAATGCAAAAAATGCATAAATTAATTATTTTAAACAGTATTTTTTTTATAACACTACCCTTGCTATTTCTTTGTTCTTTTTCTGGATGTGCAAATCTCCAAGCAAATCCAGTTAATGAAAAAGCCCCTTCTGATGATTCAAAAAAAGTGCCAGATACATTAAAAGAATTTGAGGAAAATATGGGTGAAATCATTGAAGAGCTAGATAAAAAAGAAGAGGAAGAAGACGAAAGTGAAATGACTCTAGAGATTAAGACGGAAATTAAGCAAGATGAAACACCAGAAGAAAGCACCAATGAAACAACGCAGGAACAAAAACAAGAAATCAAAAAAGAAACCACCAAAGATAAAATGTGGGAATCTGTTGAAGAAAAACTTGAAAGCATGCACAAACAATGGAATGAACTGCAGCCTAAAATTGTGCAGGCAGGTATATCCAAGGAAAAGATCGATGCATTTAGTACAGCTCTAAATGACGTAACCATGGCAGCAAATGAAAACAATAAAATGAATACCTTGCTCGGTGTTAGTAATCTGTATTCTTTTGTTGCTGACTTCCTAGGGCCTTATGACAGCGATATTCCACCAGATGTTAAAATGATGGAGCATTTTTTAAGAAATGCAAAATATCACGCAATGCTTGAAAATTGGCAAGCTGCCAACGAAAATATGGAAAATTCAAAAACACACTGGCAAATTGTAAAAACACAAACGGAAAAGGAGCAAGAAAAGCATGCTAATAAGATGGAATTTGCGATTTATCAGATGGAAAAAGTAATTGGTGAATCGAATGCTACGTTAAGTGAGTTAAAGGGAGAGCTTGCATTAGAAAACTTAAAAGCGCTAGAAGAGTCCTTTGAATAGGCATAAAGTAACCCTAACTGGTTATTAAATATTGACTTAAGGCAGAATCAAGAAAATAAAGATTTTATTGTATAGTACTTCCGCCAAATTTGCATTTGGCTTTACCAATAAAAATAAATTGGTAACTATGTAACACATTATAACGCGAGATATAATGTCGGACATTACTATTCGTTGAAATGATACCTACTTCTTGCACAGGTTGCTTTTCCGTATTCAATAGCTTTTGCTGGACAGAGATTAATACACGCTGTACACTGATAGCATTTTTTGCTCCATTGCGGTTTTCCATCTATAATGCTTATCGTTTTTGCAGGGCAGTCTTTGGCACACTGTCGGCATGAAGTACATTTGCCCGTAACATAAAACGGCTTTGTACTACGTGCAAACTTGTTAAATCCTAAGTTGGCAAGGTTGGATTTTATCCATGCTAATTTACCTTTATTGACATCAACGACAGACTGCGCTGAGATAACTTGATCCGCGATTTTTTTGAGTTTTTCTTGGGCTTTAGCAATCTTTGAGACGATGACTTCATTGCTTTCCAAATCCGATCCTATTACATAATTGTTGGGCATCGCAACGGAATAAATGCTGTTTAGTGGAAAAAGGCCGCATAACTTTTTCATTGCATACCCCGCTTCAGCCCCGCAAGTACAGACTCCAAAAGTAAAATTAGGCTTTCCTACAAGCTTTTTTACAAAATCCTGTACTGGTTCCGGCGCTCCCCACGCATAGATGGGGAAAACAATACCAATGGTTTGATTGTCTATTGATGGCACTGTGGAACACTCAATCATATCGACTGCAATGTCATCCGTTTTTGAAGCAATCTGCTCAGCTATCCACTTTGAATTCCCTGTGCCTGAAAAATAATAAATCATAATCTAATCACTCCTTTTCGCCAAGAATTCTTTGATAGCTTTTACAGCGATGCTCTGTTGTTCTACGCTTGAAATCGTAGCGTCAGGGTCGCCCTTTTGCTTCCCGTAATTACCGAACTGGGCATGGTTCCCACCTTCTATGACTACAATATTCTCGGTATAGTCTATCTTATCAGCTACACTTGTATTAAATGTTCCATAAACTGTCAGTGTTTTCTCGGCTGGATAATCTCCATAAATATAAGCCCCCAGCAAAATCAATCCTTTTACCCTTCCTTTATGCTTTGACGCATAGTCGCTAGCCATCGCGCCACCCATGGAGTGTCCGCCTATATACCAGTTTTTAATGTCTGGGAACTGATCTATAATTTTATCAGCGGCATTCGCATCGAAAATAGCCATATTAAAAGGCATCCTAACAAGTATGCAAGTAATACCACTGCTGTGTTTGATTTTCTCTAGAATCGGCAAATATGCTAAGTATTCAACCTTTGCCCCTGGATAAAAAATCAGTGCCGTGTCGCTGGATGTGGTAGGTGATAATATAGTCATGTTGTCTTGAAAACTTATTACAGCATCGCTATGCATAACTGCAATCGCCACATCATCTGCTTTGTAATAATCAGATACATAGATAAAAAACGCACTTATTAACAAAACAACGAGTGATATGATAGATATCAACACTATTTTAACACATTTCTTCATATATTTAGTCCTTCCTTCTAAAAAATATGCAATACCTTCTATATATTTAAGTAAGCGTGAACTACCACCACTTATAGAAGTGGGTGGCTTCGTGGTCAATATTCCCAACGGAACAAGTTTCCCCACGCTCTAAAGGTCGAACCAACCTCGTATTATCACCAAAATTATATAGCTAA